>CAIUMH010000063.1 GCA_903900235.1 uncultured Actinomycetes bacterium | reverse complement strand
TAGCCGTCACCCAGAAGGATCGAGTCCCTTCCGCAACCCCAGTGATGGTGCAGGTGAGGTCGGTGGTCGGTGCGCAGGTATAGGTGCCAGCGGCATTGGCCACCGAGTAGTTGGTGATCGCCCCGCCATGAGTGCTGGTGGGCGCACTCCAGGCGATGACCACGCTGCCCGGTGAGCCATCGACGTTGGTGGCCGTCACATTGCGAGGGGCGCTCGGTGGATACGCCACGCTGAGGGGGGAGGCCCAGGCCTTGGCGCTCGTCCCGGCGATGTTGGTAGCCGTCACCCAGAAGGATCGAGTCCCTTCCGCAACCCCAGTGATGGTGCAGGTGAGGTCGGTGGTCGGTGCGCAGGTATAGGTGCCAGCGGCATTGGCCACCGAGTAGTTGGTGATCGTTGCTGGGTTGGTACTCCAGAGTGGTGCATCCCAGCTAATGAGCACATTTCCCGGCGAGCCAGCGACGTTCGTGGCCGTGACATTCATCGGTGCTCTCGGGGAGTAATCGAACGGCTTTCCGACCCGCGTCACCGTTCCGTTCCCGGCATTCGTGACCCAGAGCGAGCCATTGGCCACGGCGATCGACTCGGGGTGGTTGAACAGTGCCGACGAGGTCCGTATCACCGCCGGTGGGTTCAGCGAGGTGTCAATCTCACTCACCGTGTTATCCCGGCTGTTGGCCACCCACAGCTTGTTACCGTCCGCGGTGATCCCAGTGGGGTAAGACCCGACCTGAATCGTCTGTGCGATTGCGTCACTGGTGACCCTCTGCACGCTGTCATTGCTCGGGAAGGTCATCCAGATATTGCTCCCAATCGAGGTCGCGCCCCATGCAGACTCTGCACCATTGCTCGGAGCGGAGGGGTAGAGGCCCATCGTTGGGGGATCGGTTGTGATGAGGTAGTTGTACCATCCATGCCAGCGAGAGAAACTGGCCAGCCAGAGGTAGCGGCCGACGAGTGTCATGCCTCCGGTGGCCATGCCATTGCTCTCGACGTACATGCCACCGGAGCCTTGGTGGTTCACGAAGTTGTAATGCGATCCCGGCCAGGTGGCAACCATGGGGTTCTGCGTCGGATCGATCGTGAAGATCCATCCGCTCTGCTCCGCCCAGACCTTCCCGGCTGCGAAGCCGATGGCCGAAAGGTAGCCGTACTGGATCTTGGGGATGCCGACGGTCGTGCCGACGGCATCGGTGGTGACGTCGATGGGGGTCACTCCTCCCTCGCTGTAGCCGGTACCGACGGCTGTGCCATTGAGCACCCAGAGCGATCCGGCGCCATAGGCGATCCCGACCACCTGCTGGCCCACGTCGACCGTGTCGAGGACGGCACCGGTGCTGGGGTTGATCTTGGTGACCGTTGTGTCAGAGCTATTGGCGACCCAGAGGTTCACCCCATCGGAGACGATCCCGTTCGGTCCATTGCCGACAGCGATCGTGGTCGGATTCGTGGTCGCGGCTGGAGGTCTGGCGGCGGCGAACGTGGCACCGAGGCCAACGGCCTGGAGGCTGGCGAGCAAAAGCGCCATGCTCGCTGTTCGTCGCAGTCGGGAGAGACGGCGAAGGGGGCGCCGGGAGGGCAGGACAGGATCGAACACGCAGGCTCCTTCGTCTGTGGCTTTTGATAACAATGATATCTCTTTCACACTAGCAAAATTTGGGGGCTAAGGTTGCCGACGAAAGTAAGTCAAAGAGCGAGGTGGAGATGGCAAGTCCGAGGGAGGATCATGATGAAGCCGGTGCGGCCGATGATGTCAATTCCTCCGATCGACCGACACAGAGATCCGTTCAGAGGCGGCGACCGGTGGTGCCGGCTGCCGAGGCCCGAGAGCGGCTGATCCTCGTCACCATCGACTTGCTTCGACAACTGCCCTTCAACCAGGTGACGGCTCGGCGGGTGACCACCGAAGCTGACCTCGCCCTCCCGACCATCTATCGGATCTTCGGTTCTATGGAAGGGCTCTTTGCGGCAGCGAGCCACCAGCTGATGCGCCAGGCATTGGCGAAGACCGAGCGGCTCCAGGATCTCGAGCTCTTCTTCGATCCCGATGTCATCTTGCGTTCTCGCCTCCTCGCCTGGTTGATTGCCGAGGGTGCTGACCCCACGAGCTTCACGGTCTCCTTCGTCGACGAGATCATCGACGCATTCCAGGAGGAAACTGGAGGGGTGAGCGAGCGAGCGGCGAGCATCTGGCTTCACTCACTGACCTTCCTGCTTGAGGGCTATGCCCTCTTCTCAGGGGTGCACAACATGTCTGAGGAGCAGGTCGCTGATGGATTCGCGTTAATCAGCGAACTCCGCAAGCTGCTTCCGACGGTGGATGCCACTCTCGGCTGGTCAACCGAAGGCGCGTCGCCAACTTCGTAGCAACGCATTGTTGCTTGGCAACCCCGGGTGGGCTCGCCTGCTGGCTCTCCGCCGCAGCGGCGCGAGGTGCTGTGGCGGACGATGTAAGGCCCGATGTCTGGTTGACGATCATGGGGTGGCGATGTCCTCGGTCGTCGGCGAAGTGGCCCAGTCCACGAGCGACGAGGTGAAGAACTGCCAGCCCCGATGGTGCCAGAGCGGAGCTTGGGGACCGAGCCGCAGTCGGTACTCTGCCCAGCTGGCACCGGGTCCCGATGCCCAGGCCCGTTCAGCGACCCCGGCGAGCCGGGGCAAGAGCATGAACTCAAGCTCATCGATCGTGGCGATCGTCTCGCACCACAGGGCCGCCTCGACCCCGGCGATGGCCTCGGGATGCTCACCGAGCGCCTCGACGGGGTCCCAGTCGAAGGACTCGGCGATGGTCCGCCTGGGGTAGACCTTGAGCCCGAGGCGCCGATGGAGATCGTGCTGGGTGGGGTCGAGGGGCTCCTCGGCATACGGGCGGTCAAGGTAGAGGTGTGATGCGGGGGAGAGAATCACCTTGGCACCTCGCTCGATGGCTCGAGCCACATCGGTCTGGGCGATTCGGAACATCTCGGCGATGGTGGTCAACATCGCGGTCGGGATGCCGAGATCCTCGGGAACCCCCTCGGCGAGGTCGCCGAGATCTCCGGACAGCAAGAGGGCCTCGATCTCTGGATCGAGGGCCATCCAGTGTTGGATGATGTCGCTGGATCCAAGCGAGCTTCGAGACGCCTCTTGCCAGAAGATCGGACGCAGGCCGGCGGCGACCGCCAAGGTACGGGCGGCATCGACGAAGGTGGCGTAGGCCTCTGGCTGCATCCCGAAGGCCTCGTCCCCACCCAAGTGGACGAAGGGGCCGGGAGCGATTTGGGCCAAGGCCGCAATCACGTCGCTGGCGAACTCGAGGACTCCTGGATGATTGGGATCGAGGAGGTTGGGACCCATCGATGAGGTGAGCTCGGGATAGGCCCGAAGGACGGCTCCACTATGGCCGGGCATGTCGATCTCAGGCAGGATCACGATGGAACGATCGGCGGCATAGGTCACCAGCTCGGCGAACTCGTGACGGGTGTAGTAGCCACCGGGTCGATCCCCCATGGCTCCGTCTGCGCCTGCTTCGGTCAGCTCGGGCCATCGGGGGATCTCGATACGCCAGCCCTGATCATCGCTCAGGTGAAGGTGGAGCACATTCATCTTGAACAGGGCCATCGCGTCGAGGACGCGGCGTATCTGCTCGGTCGAGAAGAAGGTTCGCACGACGTCGAGTGAGAGGCCCCTCCAGGCGAAACGTGGCGAATCATCGATGAGCACCTCGTCGAGCAATGCCGTTGCATCCTCGGTGAGCGATGCCGAGATCAGCTGGCGCAGCGTGGCCAGGCCCCGGACGATTCCCGTTGGGACGAGAGCTTCGACCGTCACGCCCGTGGCGGTCACGGTCAGCCGGTAGGACTCGTTGACGGGATCGCCTCCGTCTGGGCTCAGTCCGAGGGGGGGAGGAAACTCGACGGAGAGTGAGGCGACCAGGGAGAGCACGATGCTGGACGTGGACGGCCCTCCGCCGAGGATGAGATGCAGTCCGGTGTCGTCCACCACGTCGTCAATGAATCGTTGGGCGATCCCAGCGAGGACAGGTTCCTCGGCTCGGACGCTTGAATCCGGTCCCAGTGCCAGTGCACCCACCGCTCCGACGACGGTCCGGGTGGGATGGGGAATGACGGGGATCACGGGGTCCTCCTCGGCAGGTGCATGGACATCGAATTCGCCCGTGGTGACTCTGCCATGGGTCGCCGTACGCTTGCACGCGAACCGGCTGCTTCATCGCCATATCGAGGAGCAGTTGGTAGGCTGAGCAGATGGCTCGTACATGGCGTTGTGTGGGAACGGCGCTCCTGGCGCTGCCGATCTCGGGTGTGGCCCTGCTGTCAGGCGGCGGCGTGGCCGGGGCTGATATTCCGACGGATCAGGTGGTTGCCCCTGTCGATGCGCAGTTCAATCAGATCGGCGCCTCGGTCGTGGTGACGTGGACGACCCCAGACTCAGCATCAGCTGGATCATCGGTCACGGCATGGATCGACTCCGATTCATCAGACTCGTGCACTGCGGAGCTTGCCGCCGGGACCTGCACCATCGACTTCTCTGACTATTCGGTGGCCCATGAGGTCTTCGTCCAGGTGACCGGAGCCGATGGGGTCACGACTTCGGAAGTGAGCGATCTCGGAGCCACCCAGACCCTCATCCCGGTCGATCCGATCCCCGTGCCTCGCCCGGATCCCGGCCCAATCGTCGATCCTGTCCCCACCCCACCCTCTGCGCTCGACGCACTGAGCGCAGTGGCAACTGACGGAAGCGTGGTGGTGACCTGGACGCCGGGAACCGGTAACGGAAATGTCTACGCCTGGGCCAGCAGTGATGACGGCAGCTCCTGGGGCTGGTGCTGGGCGGATCTGGCGGCTGGGTCCTGTGAGATCACCGGCCTGGTCGATGGTGTGGCCCACGACGTGTCAGTCATCACCGAGGCTGAGGGCTTGTTCGGTGACAGCCAGGACCTCGGTTTCTTCACTCCTCTCGTCAATGAGGCAGCGGTGGCCCCGTCGGCTCCGGTCCTCACCGACGTAGCGGCCAATGAATGGAGCACCACGATCCCGATTGACTCGGGTGGCCCCATTGTGACGGTGGCCGCCCGCCCGTTCTCCTGGTGGGGGTGGGGCAGCCTGACAGTCTCCTTCGATGCCCCGATCTCCGACGGCGGTTCCCCTATCCGCTCCATCGACGTGACGGCCATGGACGAAGCGAGCGGCGAGCAGGCGACCTGCACCGCGTCGCCGGACTACTCGAGCTGCGACATTGGCGGTCTTCGGGCTGGCGACACCTATGTGGTGACGGCGACAGCGACCAATGGTGCTGGGACCTCGCCGACGAGCGACCCGATGACAGCCACCCTTCCGACCGATCCCACGTCGGTCGATGTGACCGACGTCTCGGCCACTGAGGATCCGGCGACCGGCGCGTGGTGGGCGCACGTGACGCTCAGCACGCCTGCGACAGCCCTGACGCGACCCTTTGAGGTCTTCGGTGACCAAGGTGATGCCTGCACGGTGACCCTGGCGGAAGGGGACACCACCGGATCTTGTCAGATCGCTGACGCCGGAGCAGACCAGCCCACCGGCCTCACGGTCATGCCGATCTGGGTCTTTCCGGTGGTCTACGACAAGGGGAGCGAGGCACCCGGTGATGGCGGTTCGGCCGCAGACCAGAGCGGATCAACGCCGACCCCTGCTGCCGCACCGTCCTCGGTGATTGAGGCATCGTCGGCAGGGCCGGCCACCGAGCCAGCCCTCTCGTCGATCACCGAGTCTTCACCAGCTCTCATTGAGGCCGTTCCACCCGCTGACACGACAGAGCAATCGGTGTCGAGTGATGTGGTGCTGACCCCGGCGGTGGCGTCGAACCGGATCAGCTCGAGCTCGACCGGTGGGATCGCTGTCATGGGGCTGCTCGGATTGCTCGTCGCCGCGTCCCTCATGATCTCGTTGATCCGCCGCTCCCGAGCCTGATCGGGTCGTCCGCCGTCCCTGCCGCGCTGGTCTGACCGATGCTTCATGCGGGCAAGTCCGGTCGCCCTCATCGTGTTGGGCTCTGTACGTGAACCAAAACGCATCGCTCTGACATCATCTCGGACGACCACGATTGCTATCGTGCAGGCCACGCATTGCACTCGGCTCTGGAGGAACCATGACCATCAAACTCATCGCGCTGTGGACTCCACCTGACGACCAAGGAGGATTCCTCGCGGACTACGACGCCACCCATGTCGAGTTGGCGCGTGCGGTCCCGGGCCTGACGAGCTTCGAGGCCTCGACGAGCATCGACGGAAAGTACCTCCGGGTCGCCCAGCTGGCCTTCGCTGATCTCGAATCCTTCGGTGTGGGGATGGCCTCTGACGAAGGTGCGGCGCTGGCGGCGGACTCAGATCGGCTCACGGCGACGTTCGGCAACTCCGTCGACGTGCTCATCGTTGAGGTGGAGTAGACCCGCTCTCCCGTGCACACGTTCCTAAGCGACGGAAGCTGATTCGAAGTCGGCAGGATTCGAACTTGCAACCTTCTGGTTGTTCATCAGAAGGTCGAGGGTCTGTTGTCGATTCAGGGCCGATGTCGATCGAGCTTGACGGCTTCCAGGATTTCGGCAGGGATTGGTCGTTTCGAGGAGCGACGAGTCAGGTTTGCCTTCGAAGAGCAGATCTCAGAGGCCCCCGAGGTACTCCAGTGCAGCCCTTGGTTTTCTTGGCTTCGGTCAAGTCGACAGCGCTGTCGATCTCACGTCTACGCAAGTCGCGTGATGCCTCGGTCTCCTCGGTCCTTGACTGGCTTTCGGCATTGCGCATCGCCTCTCGCTCGATCTGCCTCCGGCGCTGCTCGTTGATGACCTCACTGGCAGCCAATACATCGATCGGGTCTGCTGATTCTGGAGGGTCACCTGCTGGGCGATGGCGTCACTATGGAGAGCGTTCATACCGAGAGGAAATCGCACGGTGAGGTCACCAGCGACCCGCCCGAGGAGTTTGCGTCCACAAGTGATCTGTTTCTCGGGCAACCAGCCACCCTGCTGAGTATGGTCGATCTTTCCTGATCCAAGACGGTGGCTGATGGATCGGAAGATTCGAATTCGAGCCCATTGAAATCAAACATATGTTCGTCTAGCCTCAGTCACCCCGGGAAAGGCAGTTCACCATGTCAACCGAAGTGACTCATGCATTGGCGGTTGCGATCCAGATGGGTCTGCCTGTCTTGCTCTGGGGTGACCCAGGCGAGGGGAAGACGAGTGTGATCCAGTCCATCGCTGCGAAACTCGATCGCCCCTGTGAAGTGGTGATCGGTTCACTGCGCGAGGCGAGTGACTTCGCCGGCCTGCCAGTGCGTGACGAAGACGGAGTGCGGTTCGCCCCCCCAAGTTGGGCCCGACGTTGCATTGACGCGCCGACCACCGTGGTCTTCCTCGACGAACTGACGACAGCTGACCATTCAGTACAGGCGGCGATGCTCCGTGTCGTCCATGAGCGGGTGGTGGGGGACCTCCAACTCCCCGACTCGGTGTCAATCGTTGCGGCAGCAAACCCTCCAGAGTCAGCCGTTGGGGGTAACGACCTCAGCGCTCCTTTGGCCAATCGTTTCCTTCATCTGCGATGGGAAGCGGGGGTCGGGTCTTGGCTGGAGGGTATGACCTCGGGTTGGTCTACCCCAGACCTCCCGGTGCTCCCGGTGCGTTGGAGCGGTATCGAGCTCCAATGGAGATGCCGTGTCGCTGAGTTCATTCGAGTCCGACCGGATGCCCTTCGGGCGATGCCGGCATCAATTGAGGGGCAGGGAGGAGCCTGGCCAAGCCCGCGATCTTGGGAAATGGCGGCGCTGGCTGCGGCTGCTGCCGAGGCGGCCGGGGCGTCAACCGAAGTCCTGGCCATGATGGTCAAGGGAATCGTCGGGCCGGGTGCGGCAATGGAGATGCTCCAGTTCAGCCGCAGGTCAGAGATGCAGGACCCGGAGATGATCCTCGCCGATCCTGCAGCATTCGATGCCTCTGGTCGATCGGACTTGGTGCTCGCCGTGCTCCGGTCGGTGATCGCGATGGTGGCCGATGATCTGACCGAAGAACGGTGGCTGGCCGGGTGGGAAGTGGTAGCCATCGTGGCGGAGCGGGATCGTCGGGACGTGGCGGCGCTTGGGGCTATGGATCTCCTAAAGCTTCGCCGAATGGGTTGGACTGTTCCCGAGATCGTGCGGGGGTTTGGCTCGCTACTGCGGGAGGTGGGCGCAGCGTGAGTCCGCCTCCGGTGACGGGGGTTCTTGAGGGGCGTGACCTCGACCTCTTCCATGCCCTTCGACTTAAGGCTTCTAACTTCGAACCACTGCTCACCCGAGCGCTGTTCTCAATGGTCCCGATTGCTGCTCCGGAACTCGGAACCTTCGCCGTCGATCGACATTGGCGGTGCTACGTGGATATGGAGCAGGCACGTAAATGGGGAGCCAGCGCGGCGGCGGCTGTACTCCTTCACGAGGCACATCATCTTGTTCGGGATCACGGTGCCCGAGCCGAGGCCAAGGGGGTCACGACGAACATCCAGCATCAGGTGTTCAACCTTTGCGCCGACGCAGCGATCAACGATGACCTCGTTGAAGCGGGACACCCTCTCCCGAGTCCGGTCCTGCCCTCGTCACTCGGCTTCGTCGATGGAGGCATCGAAGAGGAGTACTACGACCAGATCGTCATGGATGAGGCTCCAGGCGCTCCAGGCTGTGGCTCGGGGGCAGGAGGTGAGCCTCTCGAGGTGGAGCTCGACCAAGAGGCTGCACCGATCGTTGACACGATTGATGCTCAGGAGATCCGAGAGGCGATCGAACGAGAGATCGCTAGGAGCCCCTCGCGGGGAACGAGCGCTGGCGATCTCCTTCGAAGAGCTACAGCCAATCGGCCCGCCCGGGCGGCGTGGCGATCGCTGCTGAGGGCCCAAGTGCTTGGTCGCGTGTTGGTGCGTCCTGG
>CAIUMH010000062.1 GCA_903900235.1 uncultured Actinomycetes bacterium | reverse complement strand
GGCAGGTCGAGACGGATGGACCGATAGTCCTCGGTACCCGACCCTGCTGGGATCAGCTTGCCGATGATGATGTTCTCCTTGAGGCCGTGGAGGTCATCGGTCTTGCCCTCGATGGCCGCCTCGGTCAGCACTCGGGTCGTCTCCTGGAAGGAGGCGGCCGAGAGCCAGCTCTCGGTAGCCAGCGAGGCCTTGGTGATACCCATCAGCTCGTTGCGACCCTCTGCGTGGCGCTTGCCATCGGCGAGCAGCTGACGGTTGGCCTCGGTGTAGATCTGACGATCGACCTGCTGGCCCGGGAGGAAGTCAGACTCCCCCGGGTCGGCGATGTTCACCCGACGCAGCATCTGGCGAACGATGAGTTCGATGTGCTTGTCGTGGATCGACACGCCCTGGTCGCGGTAGACCTTCTGAACCTCTTCGACGAGGTACTGCTGGGTCTCCCGCTCTCCCTTGACGTCAAGCAGCTGCTTGGGGTCCTTGGGGCCTTCGACCAGCGCATCGCCAGCCTCGACCTCATCGCCGTCCTTGATCTCGAGGTGCACCCGCAGCGAGACCAGCTCGACCTGCTCGGTGCCGTCGTCGGCCACGATGGTGATGACTCGAGCCGTGTCCTCTTCCTCCACCCGGACCACTCCGTTGTGGAGCGCCAAGATGGCGGCCCCCTTCGGCGTGCGAGCCTCGAACAGCTCGACCACTCGGGGAAGACCATGGGTGATGTCGGACCCGGCCACACCACCGGCGTGGAAGGTCCGCATGGTGAGCTGGGTTCCCGGCTCACCGATGGACTGGGCTGCGATGACTCCGACCGCTTCGCCAATCTCGATCATGTTTCCCGTGGCGAGGGACTGACCGTAGCAATCAGCGCAGATCCCCTGGCTGGCCTCACAGGTCAACGTCGAGCGAACCCGAACCCGGGTGATCGCTTCGTCGTCGCGCATGGCCGAGACCATCTCGTCGCTCAGCATCGTGCCGGTCTCGAATGTGGTCTTGTCGCTCAACACGACATCCTCAACGAGGACACGACCATAGGCACGGGTCTCGACGTAGGAGCGAGCTCCAGCGGTGTCCGGAACGATATTCTCGATCCAGATACCCCTTGTCGTCCCGCAGTCGAGCTGCCGGATGATGAGCTCCTGAGCCACATCGACGAGTCGACGGGTCAGGTAACCGGAGTCAGCGGTCCGCAGTGCAGTGTCAGCAAGACCCTTACGGGCGCCGTGCGTCGAGATGAAGTACTCGAGGACGCTCAGGCCTTCGCGGAAGCTCGACTTGATCGGCCGCGGAATCATCTCACCGCGCGGGTTGGACACGAGGCCCTTCATGCCGGCGATCTGACGGATCTGCTGTGCGTTTCCTCGGGCCCCTGAATCCACCATCATGTCGAGTGGGTTGAAGGTCAGACCCGACAGGGTCTTCTCCATCGCCCGACCGACCTCAGTGTTGGCCGAGGTCCAGATCTCGACTTCCTTCTGGCGACGCTCGTCATCGGTGATGATGCCCCGCTTGTACTGCGTCTCGGCCTTCTCCGCCTCCTTCTCGTGGCGGTCGAGGATGTCCTGCTTCTCCGGCGGCGTCTGAACGTCGTTGATGGAGATAGTCAGACCCGACTGCGACGCGTAGCGGAAGCCCAGTGCCTTGATGCGATCAAGGCTGGCAGCAACTTCCTGCCGACCCCACCCAGCACTCAGCTCCTCCACCACCACGGCGATGGGCGTGGCCCGCTTACCGATGACGGTGTTGACGAAGCGGAAGCCGTTCGGCAGACCTTCGTTGAACAGGGCACGTCCCGGCGTCGTCTCGAGGACAAGACGACCCTGGGCGTCAGGCTCAATACCGGCCGCTACAAGTCGATCGCCGAGGTTCGAGTCGAGCTCGGGTCGCAGCTGGATCTTGGCGTGCAGCGACAGCCCCCCAGACTCGAGTGCCGACTCGATCTCGAAGATCCGTCGGAAGACACGACCTTCGCCGGGCTCACCGTCGATCTCAAGGGTCAGGTAGTAGGCACCGAACACCATGTCCTGGGAAGGAACGGTGATCGGGCGACCGGTAGCCGGGCTCAGGATGTTGTTCGCACTGAGCATGAGGATGCGGGCCTCAGCCTGCGCCTCGGCCGACAGCGGGAGGTGAACAGCCATCTGGTCACCGTCGAAGTCAGCGTTGAACGCCGTGCAGACGAGCGGGTGGACCTGGATGGCCTTGCCCTCGACTAGCTGGGGCTCGAATGCCTGGATTCCGAGGCGGTGGAGCGTCGGAGCACGGTTCAGCAGCACCGGGTGCTCCTTGATCACGTCCTCGAGCACATCCCAGACCTGGGGCTTGCGACGCTCGACCATGCGCTTGGCCGACTTGATGTTCTGCGCCAGCTCCTTCTCGACCAGCCGCTTCATCACGAAGGGCTTGAAGAGCTCGAGCGCCATCAGCTTGGGAAGTCCGCACTGGTGGAGCTTGAGGTTCGGGCCGACCACAATGACCGAACGGCCTGAGTAGTCCACGCGCTTGCCAAGCAGGTTCTGGCGGAACCGACCCTGCTTGCCCTTGAGCATGTCCGACAAGCTCTTGAGGGGGCGGTTGCCAGGTCCGGTGACCGGGCGGCCACGACGGCCATTGTCGAACAGTGCGTCGACGGCCTCTTGGAGCATCCGCTTCTCGTTATTGACAATGATGCCCGGGGCTCCGAGGTCGAGCAGCCGCTTCAGCCGGTTGTTCCGGTTGATGACGCGGCGGTAGAGGTCGTTGAGGTCGGACGTGGCGAACCGTCCACCGTCGAGCTGGACCATCGGTCGCAGGTCTGGCGGGATCACCGGCACTGCGCCGAGGATCATCGCAGCCGGATCGTTGATCCGACGCCCGTGCTCGTCACGGCGGTTGAAGGCCGACACGATCTTGAGACGCTTGATCGCCTTCTGACGGCGCTGGGCCGACAGGGGCTTGCGGCCATCAGAGGCCTCGACATTGGCGCGGAGCTTGACTTCCTCCTCGTCGAGGTCGATGCGGTCGATGAGCGCGGTAATGGTCTCCGCTCCCATGCCACCCTCGAAGTAGTCGCCATAGTTGATGGTCAGCTCACGCCACAGGAGCTCGTCTTCGATGATCTTGCGGCTGTGGAGGGCCTTGAGCTCGGTCAGCGCCCGGGTGGCGATGTCGATCTCCTCGGCTGCCGAATCGCGGATGAAACCGATCTCCTTGTCGCCAGCGCGCTGCTCTGCCTTGATCTCGGCGTCACGGGCGCCGTCCTTCTCGAGCTGCCCGATGCGGATCTCGAGATCCTTGAACTTGCGATCGACCTCGAGGTCACGCTGCTTCTCGATGGCGCCCACGTTCAGGGCGAGCTCCTTCTCGAGCTCGGGCAGGTCATTGTGCAGCTGATCCTCGTCGACCCAGGTGACCAGGTTGGCAGCGAAGTAGATGACCTTCTCGAGCTGCTTGGCCTTGAGCTCCTCGCGGGGCTCTGTCCCCATGAGCAGGTAGGCGAGCCACGAACGGGTTCCACGCAGGTACCAGATGTGCACCACCGGTGCAGCCAGCTCGATGTGGCCCATCCGCTCACGGCGAACCTTCGACCGAGTGACCTCGACGCCGCAACGCTCGCAGATGATGCCCTTGAATCGCACCCGCTTGTACTTGCCGCAGTAGCACTCCCAGTCCTTCGTAGGACCGAAGATCTTCTCGCAGAAGAGTCCGTCCTTCTCTGGACGAAGCGTGCGGTAGTTGATGGTCTCCGGCTTCTTGACCTCGCCGTTGGACCAGCTTCGGATCGAGTCTGCGGTGGCCAGGCCGATGCGCAGTTGCTCGAAGGTGTTCACGTCAAGCTTTGCCATTAGAGGCCCCTCTCCATTGCGCGCCGTGCGTCTTCCTCGTCCGAGCCGCGCTCGGGTCGACTGATGTCGATCCCAAGCTCCTCGGCCGCCCGGAATACGTCCTCATCGATTTCAGCCATCTCAACCTGGGCGCCCTGCGCGTCCATCACCTCGACATCGAGGCAGAGCGACTGCATTTCCTTGATAAGCACCTTGAAGCTCTCAGGGATCCCGGGCTCCGGGATGTTCTCGCCCTTGACGATGGCCTCATAGACCTTCACGCGGCCCAAGACATCGTCGGACTTGATGGTCAGAAGCTCCTGAAGGGCGTAGGCAGCTCCGTATGCTTCGAGGGCCCACACCTCCATCTCTCCGAACCGCTGGCCACCGAACTGCGCCTTGCCGCCGAGCGGCTGCTGCGTGATCATCGAGTAGGGGCCGGTCGACCTGGCGTGGATCTTGTCATCCACGAGGTGAGCCAACTTGAGGATGTAGACGTAACCGACTGAGATCGGGTTGTCATAGGCCTCACCGCTGCGCCCGTTGTAGAGGGTCACCTTGCCATCATCTTGCATCTGGACGGTGCCGTCCGCCGAGTCGGCGTTGAGCTCCTGGAAGATCCGCTTGATCGTCGGGTGACGACCAGCCTTGTCCTCCTCGTCCCAGTGAGCGCCGTCGAATGCCGGCGTAGCCACGAAGGCCGCTGGGGTCGTCCGAGGGCGGGTCTTGCGCAGAGCGCCGTCACCCTTGCCCGAGCTCCCCTTCTCCGGGTCAGACTCCATGCCCTTCCACCCATGACGAGCGGCGTAGCCGAGACTCGACTCGAGGATCTGCCCGACGTTCATTCGAGATGGCACGCCAAGGGGGTTCAAGATGATGTCGACAGGACTGCCATCAGCCAGGTACGGCATGTCCTCGATCGGGAGGATCTTGCTGATGACACCCTTGTTGCCGTGGCGTCCAGCGAGCTTGTCACCCTCGGAAATCTTCCGCTTCTGGGCCACGTAGACCCGGACCAGTGCGTTGACGCCGGGGGGGAGCTCATCGCCGTTCTCACGAGAGAACACCTTGACGTCGATGACCTTCCCGGACTCGCCATGCGGGACCTTGAGTGACGTGTCACGTACCTCGCGGGCCTTCTCACCGAAGATGGCGCGCAGGAGGCGCTCCTCTGGTGTCTGCTCGGTCTCACCCTTCGGGGTCACCTTGCCGACCAGGACGTCACCAGGACCGACCTCGGCGCCGACGCGGATGATCCCGCGGTCGTCGAGGTCGGCGAGGATCTCCTCAGAGAGGTTCGGGATATCCCGCGTGATCTCCTCTTCACCAAGCTTCGTGTCACGAGCATCGATCTCGTGCTCCTCGATGTGGATCGAGGTGAGCACGTCGTCCTTGACGAGACGCTCGGACAAGATGATGGCGTCCTCGTAGTTGTAGCCCTCCCATGGCATGAAGGCCACAAGAAGGTTCTTCCCCAGGGCGAGCTCACCGTTGTGCGTGCTCGGACCATCGGCGATCAGGTCGCCCGCCTCAAGCTTGTCACCCTCGTTGACGAGCGGACGCTGGTTGATGCAGGTGTTCTGGTTCGATCGGCGGAACTTTGCCAAGGCATAGGTCTTCTTGCCGAGCACACGACCCACTCGGTCCTTTTGACCCGACTTGTACTCAACCACCACCCGGTCACCGCTGACCTCAGTCACGGTGCCGGCGCCTTCGGCGACGATCACGTCACCGGCGTCGCGAGCTGCTCGAGCCTCGATGCCGGTGCCGATGTACGGCGCCTCCGGCACGACCAGCGGCACAGCCTGCTTCTGCATGTTGGCGCCCATGAGGGCTCGGTTGGCGTCATCGTGCTCGACGAAGGGGATCAATGCGGTCGAGACCGAGATGATCTGCTTGGGCGAGATGTCGATCAGGTCGACCTCTGCAGGAGGAACGAAGTCGATCTCCGATGTGGTCGACGAGAGCGAGTTCATCGAACCCATGCGCACGCCAGTGCCCTGCGGGCCACGACGCACGAGCACGCGCTCTTCGAGGAAGTTGCCCTTGGCATCGATGGCCGCGTTGGCCTGGGCGATGACGTGCTCTTCTTCCTCGTCAGCGGCGAGGTACACGACCTCGTCAGTGACTCGACCCTTGACCACTTTGCGGTACGGAGTCTCGATGAAGCCATAGTCATTCACCCGGGCGTAGGTGGCCAACGAGCCGATCAGGCCGATGTTCGGGCCTTCCGGGGTCTCGATCGGGCACATACGTCCGTAGTGGGAGCTGTGGACGTCTCGAACCTCGAAGCCAGCACGCTCACGCGAGAGGCCACCCGGGCCGAGAGCCGAGAGCCGACGCTTGTGCGCAAGGCCCGACAGCGGGTTGTTCTGGTCCATGAACTGACTGAGCTGTGAGGTTCCGAAGAACTCCTTGACCGCGGCCACGACCGGACGAATGTTGATCAGGGTCTGCGGCGTGATGGCCTCGACATCCTGCGTGCTCATCCGCTCCCGCACGACGCGCTCCATGCGCGAAAGTCCGACGCGCACCTGGTTCTGGATCAGCTCGCCGACCGAACGGATACGGCGGTTGGCGAAGTGGTCCTGGTCATCGATCCGGTAGCTGGTCTCGCCATCGGCCATGTGCTTCGCTAGGTGGAGCAGGTACGTGCTGGCGGCCAGGATCTCAGCCGGAGCCAGGGTCCCCTGATCGGCGCCCGGACGCTCGAGCTTGATGCCGAGGATGTCCTCGATCCGGTCGATCTCCGGGCCGAGCTTGCGGTTCAGCTTGTAACGGCCGACGCGAGTGAGGTCATAGCGCTTCGGATTGAAGAACGCGTTCTCAAAGTACTGCCGAGCCGACTCGGGCGACAGAGGCTCTCCCGGACGTGCCCGCTTGTAGATCTCGAGGAGGGCGTCCTCACGAGTCTCGAGGGTGCCTGCCTCCTTCTCCCACTGGTCACCCAGGAAGTCGAAGTGGTTGACGAAGTTCGCGTAGAACGCCTCATCCTCGTAACCGAGGGCACGCAGGAGGGTGAACAATGAGAGGCGGCGCTTCCGGGCGACGCGGGTCCCTGCGGTCACCGGCTTGTTGGGCTTGTTCTCGATGTCGAACTCGATCCACTCGCCGCGATAGGGGTGGATGGTCCCAGTGAACAGCGTCTTGGCATCGCGGCCTGGGGCGAAGATCGCTCCGGGCGAACGGACCAGCTGCGACACGACAACGCGCTCGGTGCCGTTGACGATGAAGGTCCCGCGCTCGGTCATGACGGGGAAGTCCCCCATGAAGACCGTCTGCTCCTTGATCTCGCCGGTGTCGGCGTTCATGAACTGCGCCCGCACGAAGACTGGTGCGGAGTAGGTCATGTCCTTCTCCTTGCACTCCTCCACCGTGAACTTCGGCGGCGGGCGCAGATCAGGATCGGTCGGATCGAACTCCAGCGACAGGCTGAGCCGGCCGGTGAAGTCCTCAATCGGACTGATGTCCTGGAAGGCCTCCTTGAGGCCATTGTCTAGGAAGTGCTGGAAGCTGTCGCGCTGAATCGCGATCAGATCGGGCAGGGGCAACGCCTCTTCGATGTTGGCAAACGAGACGCGGTCAGGGCTCTGGGACCGTGAAGGCAACGGCCTACTCCTCACTGGCTGGATTCTGTGCGGGACGACAGGTGGATGACGACGATGGGTCGACGCCGGCGACTCTCTGGACGCGTGGAAACGCGCCAAGAGCGAGCGGCGACGTCAAGAGGCTGACAGAGAAAGCACGGTACCGATGAATGCTAGTCCGATATCGGAGCGAGCACAAGAGGAGTCTCCGAGATGTCTCGGAAACGCCCCAGGTTGGCCCTGTGCTGTGTCAAACCCTACGGACGAATCGTCGGGTGGTCAAGGATGCACGACCCCGGCCCACGAAGGGCCGGGGCCTGCACCTCGATAGTGCAGTTGCTACTGAAGTTCGACAGTGGCACCGGCTGCCTCAAGGGCGGCCTTTGCCTTCTCGGCGTCGTCCTTCGACACCTTCTCGAGGACGGCCTTGGGGGCCGAATCCACGAGGTCCTTGGCCTCCTTGAGGCCGAGGGAAGTCAGCGTGCGGACTTCCTTGATGACGCCGATCTTCTTGTCACCGGCGCTGGTGAGGACGACGTCAAACTCGCTCTTCTCATCGGCAGCGGCGGCGTCGCCACCGCCTGCGGGTGCAGCAACAGCGACAGCTGCGGGAGCTGCTGCGGTCACACCGAACTTCTCCTCGAAGTCCGTGAGGAGCTCGCTGAGCTCGATGACGGTGAGCTCAGCGATCCCGTCGAGGATCTGCTCCTTGGTGAGGGTTCCAGCCATTGGGTTTCCTTTCCTATTTCGATTCAATCGATTGTTGGATATTCAGGGTGTTCAGGGTTTGCGAGCGATGCCGATCAGGCGTCGCCATCGGATTCGGGGGCAGGCGCCTCGTCGGCAGCCTCTGCGGGGGACTCGTCCTCTGCGGGAGCAGCCTCGTCGGCAGCCTCTGCGGGGGTCTCATCCTCTGCGGGAGCAGCCTCGTCGGCAGCCTCTGCGGGGGTCTCATCCTCTGCG
>CAIUMH010000061.1 GCA_903900235.1 uncultured Actinomycetes bacterium | reverse complement strand
GGCCACCAACTCTCCGACGCGCCGCTGCAGCGCAGGGAGCAGCTCTTCGGCAAACCAAGGGTTCTTCGTGAGCCACACGTTGTTCCGAGGGCTTGGATGCGGCAGCGGAATGATCGTGGGCCACGAGTCTCGCCAGTTCGCCACCGTCTCGGTCACCGAGCGTCCGAGGTCTGCAAGGTGGTACTCCTGGGCGTAACGCCCAATGACCAAGGTCAGCTCCAGCGCGTGAAGCTCGCCGAGGAGTGGTGCTCGCCAGGCCGGTGCGCATTCTCGACGAGGCGGGTTGTCTCCTGAGGAACCCGAGCCGGGATAACAGAAGCCCATCGGCAGGAGGGCGACTCGAGAGGCGTCGTAGAACACCTCGGCCTCGATTCCCATCCATTCTCTCAATCGAGCTCCGCTGGGATCGTCCCAAGGAATACCGCTTTCGTGGACCTTGCGACCCGGCGCTTGGCCGGCCACGAGAATCCGAGCGCTCTGGCTGATCTGAACGATTGGGCGTGGACCAAGAGGAAGATCGCTCGAACACAGATCACAATCCCTTACCTTGACAAGCAACGCATCGAGCGAGTTCACGACCCGATCATGACAGGGGTTCAGTATTGGATTGTGGGTCTGTCCCTGCGTCGGCTTCTCAGGCGATCGGGCCTCGAGCGAGGAGACCACGAACGCAATGCTGCACGTCGGACCTCCGGAGGGTTCGGCCTGTGACCCTCGGACCTGCAATGAGATCATCGGCACCGCATTGAGGATGCTGCAGTCCAAGTGACACTGCTCAGCGGGACGTGATCCTTGCGCACACCACGATTGCTGAGGTCAGTTCGCTCACCCCGTGAACTCGTCGTGCCGTCCTCACCCTGCCTGCGGTGGACAATCAAGTTATACTCAAGAGTATGACCTACCGCGTCGGACCCAAGGGCCAAGTGGTGATCCCGAAGGTCCTCCGCGACCAGCTGGGCATCGCCCCGGGAGACGAGATCGACTTCTCGCTCGATGATGACGTCCTCCACCTCAAGGCCGTGCGCCCGGCATCCAACCTCAAGGGATCGCTCTCCGGGATCAAGATCATCGAGCTCCTCGAGGCGGACCGGCGGGCGGAGCGGGATCGTTGACCGACTGCCTCGATTCCTGGGCTGTCCTTCGCTGGCTCGAGGGAGTGGAGCCGGCGGCGAGTCGCGTCGAGGGGTCACTGCTCGATCGACCGATCATGAGCTGGATCAACCTCGGTGAGGTGGCCTACGTCATCGAGCGCCTGGCGGGAGCGGAGCGATCTCGTTCCGTGGTCCGAGAGCTCCGACGCGTCCTGACCATGGAGGTCCCGTCGCCGGGACGGACCCTCGAAGCCGCACGTCTCAAGGCCAACCATGCCATGGCCTACGCCGATGCCTTCGCCCTCGCGACGGCGATCGCCCATGGCGCCACGCTTCTGACCGGGGACCCGGAGCTCTGCGATCGGGGGATGGGCTGGCCCGTCGAGGATCTGCGGGCCGGCTGAGCCACCGGGGGCTGCCGATTATGAGTGCAGCCCACAAACTGCTTTCCTCTCTCTATTCGCATACTATGGACTGCGAAAGGAGATCTGATGCGAGCTGACCTTGCCGCAATCGCACGCCAGGCGCTCGAGCGAAGGGTGGCTCCCGTCCGGCCCGCGGCGGCAGACCTGCGCCTCAGCGGAGGTTGGATCGGCGCCACCCGAGAAGCCCTCGGCATGAGCTCCACCCAGCTCGCAGAGCGCTGCGGCGTCTCTCGGCAGACCGCCCAGCACTACGAGCGGAGCGAGGTCGACAAGACGATCCAGCTCCGCACGCTGGAGCGGGCAGCCGAGGCGCTCGGCTGCCGCCTCGTCTATGCGTTCGTCCCCGACGTCCCCTTCGACGACGTGGTCCTGCGACAGGCGGTCGCGGTCGCCAGCTCGGAGCTCGACGTCGTCGATCAGACGATGCTCCTCGAGGACCAGCAGGTCGAGGCTGATCGGATGGCACGTCGTCGTGCGGAGCGGGCCGAGGAGCTGGTCAGCTCGCGTCGCCTCTGGGACAGCCTGCCATCCAGCTTGCGATGAGCGAGGGGGATGACGCCTCCACGCCGCTCGACCCGAACGTGGCGACGGGGCTCCGGCTCGCCTATGTCTCGACTCGTGCTGAGCTGAACGAGGCCGAGGCTCTGAACATCGAGGTCGGGCTCCGCTGGGCGGGGCGAGGGCGTTCGCTCGACGAGGTGCTCGATGTGTCATTCCTCCGAGAGCTGCATCGGCGCATGTTCGGAGACGTGTGGGGATGGGCTGGCTCCTATCGGCGCACCGAGAAGAACCTGAGCATCGACTGGTGGCACTTCCCGGTCGCCGTCGATGAGCTTGTCAGGGATGCTGCAGCGTGGTGCACGGCCGGCCCGTCGGGTTGGTCCATCGACGAGATCGGTGCTCGGTTCCACCATCGGCTGGTGTCCATCCACCCGTTCCCCAATGGCAATGGCCGCATGAGCCGAGCGGCAGCCGAAGCGGGTTCGTCGATGACGCCGGCGCCCACGATCGAGATCGGTGTGTCGATCGAACGGCCCACCGGCACCGTTTGGGCGGGAACGGCCTCCATGACCGAGCGCCGCGAGCAGCTCTCCGTGACCTTCCGCCACCACTCGTCCTCTCCCAACCACGTGCAACGAAGCTGGGGTCGCTCAGGTCGGCTACACCGAGGGAGCTGCACCCATCGGAGTAGGCGGTCGCGTGGTCCGCTCATGACTGATGTCAACATCGACTATTGACATCACACTGAGCATGGCGCACGCTTGAGGGCATGGTCGATTCCGCCAGAGGAGCATTCCCACTTCGGTTCAAGGACGGACGGCTGCGGGAGCTCGTGCGCGAGGTCGCGGCGCTCGAGGAGGTGAGCCAGACCGACCTGATCGAGGAAGCGGTCGCCCATGAGCTGATCTTCCGTGGCGCTCGCCTGGCCGATGACCTCGCTGCGGCTGCCAGCCGGCTCAACAGGCTGACCGAGAGCCAGCGCGCCGAGCTCATCGACAGGAGCCTCGATGAGTTGGCGCAGGGAGAGGCACTCCCTGAGCCGCTCCAGGCCAAGGCGGTCCACGCCCACGTCGATGGGCATCATCCCACCATGCTCGATCCGCTCGGCGTGCTGGCCACCTTCGACGCT
>CAIUMH010000060.1 GCA_903900235.1 uncultured Actinomycetes bacterium | reverse complement strand
ATTACCGAGCCAGTCGCACGCTTGGGGTCGGCGGCCAGCAACGTTCCGATGATCCGTTCGCTCTCTCCACCTCCGTAGACCTCAGCCGAGTCGAAGAAGGCGGCACCGGAATCGACCGATGCGTCCCAGGCCTCACGGATCGAGTCCCGGGTGAGATCGGTGTCATAGCTGCCCATACCCCAGGTCGACGAGTCGCCCCAGGCCCAGGTCCCTACGCCCAGCATAGGGATCGTGACATCGGACCCGGCCAGGGTTCGGCGTTCGGTGGTCATGGGCCCACGGTACCTGGCTCGGGCATCCTGCTACTCAAGGTGCCCGCTGGGGGGCCGATGAACCGACCATGGGAGAACCAGTCCTCGGACCACGGATCCGTCAGGTCGAAGAAGTCGGTGGCGACGATCTGACCAGGATGCTGCGCGATCTCCCCGATGCCGTCCTAGTGGTCGATGCCACCGGTGATGTGCGCTGGGCGAACACCAGCACCGAGCGGATGTTCGGTCGCTCGATCGGTGAGTCGGTAGGCATGTCCGGCCTCGACTTCGTCCATCCCGAAGATCTCCACTTCGTCCTCCTGTCGCTGGTCAGCATCCAAGGCAAGGAAGTCGGAGCCCCGATCGAGGTGCGCTTGCGCACACCTGACGGGTGGCGGCTGGTGGAGATGAAGGGGTCTCCGATCACCTGGTTCGACGCCGGGTGCGTGCTGCTGAGCCTCCGTGACCTGACCGATCGACGCCGTTTCGAGCTGGCACACAACCACGACGCGCGGTTTCGGGCCGTGGTCCAGAACGCGGCCGTGGTCACCATGCTGGTAGCACCTGATGGCACCGTCATGTCCTGTTCGGGTGCACTGTCGCGCCTGCTGGGTCACGATCCAGAACTGGTGGAAGGACGGCCGCTGGCGCACCTGGTGGAACATCGCGATCGACATGCGCTGGAGGCGGCGCTCGCACGAAGCGCCCAAGGGTCGAGGTCCATCGCTCCGGTGACGGTGTGCGTCAACCTCAGCCGCAAGATGGGTTCGGCATCAGTCCCCTTCGAGCTGGCCGTCGTGAACCTGGTCGATGATCCGACGGTCGGGGGCTACATCATCACTGGCCACGACATCACGGATCGGATGCGACTGGAGGAAGAGTTGTCGTATCAGGCATTCCATGATTCGCTGACCGGGCTCGGAAACCGAGCACTATTTCAGAACCGGCTGACCCACGCCCTAGAACGGACGGAGAGATCGCGTGACCAACTGGCTGCGCTGTTCCTCGACATGGATGGGCTGAAGGAAGCCAACGACCGATACGGGCATGCCGTGGGCGACGCCTTGCTCCGGTCGATGGGTGCGGTGCTGGTCGGCAACATCCGCAAGGCGGACACCGCGGCCCGGCTCGGTGGCGACGAGTTCGGGGTGATCGTCGAGGACTTCGACCATCCTGGTGAAGTCTTTGCTCTGGCCGAACGCATCCTGGATGAGTGCCGACAGCCCATGGTCATCGGAAGGACCACTGTGTCGGCCACGGTGAGCATCGGCTTCTCCTTTTCGGAACCGGGGATCACGCTCGACGAACTGATGTCCCATGCCGATCGGGCCATGTACACAGCCAAGGATCGAGGGAAGGACCGCTTCGAAAAGTTCGAGGAGTGGATGCGGGCCGCCACCGAATCGGTCTGAGACCCCTGGAGACCCGGCCCCGTACGTCCGGATCTCCAGGTCTGTCTACCTGTTTCTGTGGTTCGCCACCAGTGCCTAGACGGTTCCCATCAAGCGGTCGGACGCACCAGTAATGAAGTTCGGCGACCGCCTGGTCACTGACCCGATGCCGCCTTACGATCTTCCTCGGTGAACTCGAGGGCGCTGGCCTCGCCTCGGCGCATCTTGCCCATGGACATGGACACTGAAGACCATGCCTCTTTGATCCCTTCGGATGACGGTTCGAAGGTGAGCGCCGTCTCTGCGGCGAACCCCATGTGCGCACCCTCTTCGATGGCATCCTGGTTCGCCCCGAGGAACATGAAGTCCCACCCACCGGCCACCTTGGCCTTCACCGACTTCATGACCTTGGAACGGGTCCACTCGCTGCTGGCGTTCTCCATGCCGTCGGTGATGACGGCGAACAGCACGTGATCCGGCTGATCATCAGGCGCCAGCCCCTTGAGTCGACTCTCCACCTGGCCGATGGTGCGGCCGATGGCATCCAAGAGGGCGGTTCTGCCCCGAGGGATGAGCAGGTAGTCGGCCAGCTCGGCGATGGGTGTGGCATCGGCCACCAACTCGTACTCGCTGTCGAACTGGGCCAGCGTGACCAGACAGGTGCCAGGCACTTGGCTCTGCTCCTCGAGGAGAGTCTTGATGCCGCCCTCCATATCTTCCTTGATCGACATCATGGAGCCGCTGCGGTCGATTACCAGCACCACCAGAGTCGTCTGGTCTGCGGTGTCGGCTTTCACGGTCTTCTTCACCACCTTTTTGGCGGTCTTCTTCACATGCAGCTGCACGGACTTGTCCACTGACCCCTCCTGGTTCTTCGTCACGTTCTTCTGCACGTTCTTCGTTTCGTTCTTCGTCACGTTCTGTTCCGCCTTCCCCTTTGTCGTTGCTGTCTTCATCAGGAACTTCCCTTCTGGCGACACGCTCGCCGCCGCTTGCCTTCCTCCGTCTTGAAGGGTTGGGCCTTTGCTT
>CAIUMH010000059.1 GCA_903900235.1 uncultured Actinomycetes bacterium | reverse complement strand
CAAGAAGGCTCCGGCCAAGAAGGCTCCAGCCAAGAAGGCTCCGGCCAAGAAGGCGGCTTCTCGCCGCTAGTTCTTGAGCAGCAGCTCTGTGCACGATGGGGGCCTGAGGGCCCCCATCGGCGCGTCCGGGGTCAGGTGGGTGGAAGATCGCTTGGCTGGTCGATGTCATGACCGAGCAGAAGGTCGCGCACGACGACAACGTCGTGACCAGACGCTCTCGCCGCAGCTCGGTGTCGTGTGAACGAGCCTGGTCCATAGGCGAACTCGAACTGAGCTCCGCGCGGAAGGCTGATGACATTGGTGCCGTCCTCGCGCAGGTCAGGGACCATCAGGATGTCGTCCACAATTGGAAGGTCAGCAAGGCCCGATGCGTCAAGGATGTCGCCGTGGACGATGGTGATTCGCTCGGCCCCTCGAGACTCGAGTTCGCTCACTCCATAGGCAACGGCACGATTGAGGCCCTTCCCAGGAGCCCAGATGACGCTGGCCCCGTGGCTCGAAGCCCACTGTGCAACGTTGTCGTCGTCGCAGACAACCGCCACAGGACCATGGCTCGCCGACCTGATCACACCTTCGGCGAGGTGCCGGGCCAATTCAGCTCGAGCCTCGGCACCGAGAGCTGCGGTGAGGCGGACCTTTGCCTCGGAGAAGGCCTTCACAGGAATGAGTGTGACGTGGGTGCCGGCAAGATCCTTCTCTTGGCGTTCCCCGCTGGTGGGATTGCTCACTGACCGAAGTGTAGGACTGGCTCGGTGATGGTGAGTCGAGCGACTGAGATCACCGGCGAGCGGCGCTCGTGATGGCCGCGAGTACTTCGTCGTTCGACGCGCCGGGTCCGAATACAGAAGTGATGCCGGCAGCCTTCATTGCCGCAAGGTCGTGGCTGGGGATGATCCCTCCGACAATGACGGGCGTATCGAGGCCAGCCTCGGTCAGCGCAGCGATCACGTCAGGAGCCAGCGTGAGGTGCGCTCCGTTGTGCATCGAGAGGCCCACGACGTCGACATCTTCTTGCATGACGGTCGCAGCGATCATTTGTGGAGTCTGGCGGAGTCCGCCATAGATCACCTCGCATCCGCCGTCGCGGAGTATGCGGGCGATTACTCGCAAGCCGCGGTCGTGACCGTCGAGGCCGACCTTGGCGAGGAGTACCCTGATGCGCTCGTCGCTCATGACAGCGCAGGCTCGATCCATGTACCGAAGGCCTTCTGCATGGCCGCCATCTGCTCACCCACAGTGCAGCGTGCCCGCGAGGCATCGATGAGTGCCGGCATGAGGTTGATAGAAGATGTCCCCGCCTCGTCGGTGATCCGAGACAAGGAACTATCGACCGCTCGGTCGTCGCGAGCAGCACGGACCTGGCGGAGTCTCTCGAGCTGTTCGGCTTCGATGGACGGATCGATCATAAGGAGGGGAATCTCACTGTCGTCGCCATCGGTATGGGCATTGACCCCGACGATGATTGCGTCTCCTCGGTTGAGGTCACGCTGGAACCGATACGCAGCATCGGCGATCTCATTTTGGAACCATCCTTCCTCGATGGCGTCGATGACACCCTCGAGCATTGAGCCGCTTCCTCGTACGAGGATCTCGGCGAAGGTGGCTTCGGCAACGCACTCGAGCTCGTCGGTCAGGGCTTCGACGAACCAGGATCCGCCGAGGGGATCGGCGACATTGGCGACACCTGTCTCTTCGGCGATGACCTGTTGGGTGCGCAGGGCGAGTCGCGCAGCCTTCTGCGTAGGAAGGGCCAGCGCCTCGTCATAGGAGTCTGTGTGGAGGGACTGGGTGCCGCCGAGGACACCGGCCAGAGCTTCGATGGCGACTCGAGCGAGATTCACCTCAGGTTGCTGAGCGGTGAGGGAAACCCCAGCGGTCTGCGTGTGGAACTTGAGGGTCTGGGACTTGGTGGTCTGAGCCCCATAGCGATCGCGCAGCCAGCGAGCCCAGATGCGCCGCGCCGCGCGGAATTTGGCGATCTCTTCGAAAAAGTCGATGTGAGCATTGAAGAAGAAGCTCAGGCGAGGGGCGAAGGCATCGATCTCGAGACCAGCCGCTAGCGCCGCCTCCACGTACGCGAAGCCATTGGCCAAGGTGAAGGCGAGCTCCTGTGCCGCCGTCGATCCCGCTTCACGGATGTGATATCCCGAGATCGAGACGGGGTGCCACCGGGGCATCTCGGCGGCAGTGAAGGCCATAACGTCAGTCACGAGCCGGACTGAGGGCCTCGGCGGGAATACGAACTCCTTCTGAGCTTGGTACTCCTTGAGGATGTCATTTTGGAGGGTGCCGCCCAGCGCAGATCGTGGTGTGCCGGCCTCTTCTGCCACCACGATGTACATGGCCATGATCACCGCTGCGGCTGAGTTGATGGTCATTGAGGTGGTGACCGCACCGAGGTCGATCCCTTCGAAGAGCCGAGTCATGTCCTCGACGGTGTCGATGGCCACTCCGGCGCGACCAACCTCGCCTCGGGCGAAGGGGTCATCAGAGTCGATGCCGAGGAGCGTCGGCATGTCGAAGGCCGTGGAGAGGCCCGTGCCACCATTCGCAAGGAGCTGGTGGAAGCGAGCATTGGTATCGGCAGCCGAACCGAATCCGGCGAACTGGCGCATCGTCCACACCTTGGAGCGATACATCGAGGCAAACGGGCCGCGAGTGAACGGAAACTGGCCGGGGAGTTCGGCATCTGCGGGCCCATAGACCGGCTCGAGGTCGATACCGGACATCGTGGTGAAGCGCTCTCGCCGCAGCTTCGTCGCCTCATACTGTGCGTCGTAGTCGTCTTGATTCGCCACCGATTCCACCCCCGTCCGGGCTTATCGTAGACCTCTCCCTCGGCGGACACGTGGCCATGCAATGGTTCGTCGCGATGGAACTGACACCGGCGTGACCCTAGGGTTGTGGCGTGGGTAGGAAGCTCGTCGTCGTGGGGGCAGGGTCATGGGGTACCGCTCTGGCTTCGATCGCCGCGCCCCAGTGCCCGACGGTCATCTGGGCCCGCTCTGCGGTCACCGCCGACGAGATCGAGATCAGACACACCAATGAGCGTTACCTCCCGGGCCTCGGCCTTTCGACCGAGTTGGTTGCGACGGCGAACCTCGAGGTGGCGCTAAAGGGGGCCGATGCCGTCTTGATGGCGGTTCCCTCGCACGGCACGAGAGCGATCCTCGAGCAGGCGGCTGCGTGGATCGCTCCAGGGACCCCAGTGTTCAGCTTGTCGAAAGGCATCGAGGCCGACACGATGATGCGGATGTCCGAGGTGATCACCTCGGTGGTGCCGCATGCGACGACGGGTGTCCTCACGGGTCCGAACTTGGCAGGGGAGATCGCCCAGGGACAACCAGCGGCGTGCATCGTGGCGAGCGAGGAGCAGGCCGCAGCCGAGATCGTGCAGTCGATGCTGCATTCGGCGACGTTGCGTGTCTACTCTTCGACCGATGTCATCGGCTGCGAGATCGCTGGAGCGACGAAGAACGTGCTGGCGATCGCGGCGGGCATCGCTACCGGCTTCGGCTTCGGTGACAACACTCGCTCGGCTTTGATCACTCGAGGACTCGCCGAGATGGGTCGGCTTGGGATCACGCTTGGCGGTCAGACGCTCACCTTCGGCGGTTTGGCCGGTGTCGGTGACCTGATCGCCACGTGCACGAGTGAGAAGAGTCGAAATCGCACGGTCGGATTCGCCCTTGGGCAAGGGAGAGATCTCGTCGAGATCATTGACTCGATGCACATGGTCGCCGAGGGGGTCAAGACCGCTGGGCCGCTGGTCCGACTGGCGGCAGCCGAAGGCATCGAGATGCCGATCTGCGAGCAGGTCGCTCAGATCGTTGCCGGTACGGCCACACCACGCCAGGCGCTGCTCAACTTGATGGAGCGCCCGGCGCGGGTGGAGTGGGACGAGACGCTCTATCGAGGGCTCGTCCACGACGAGCCCTGATCACCCTTCGTCGAGCACGAGCGTGGCGATCTCTCTGCCCCGCAGTGAGAACGAGGAAGTGACTTCTCGAAGCACCGTTCCCCGCAGGTCGACGATTCGGCCACTACGACCCGGGATCGACACGACTGCCTCAGCGTCCGCAGGGTTGAAGAGGCGAACCTCGAGGTGACCGGAGCGTCGGCGGAGGCTCGAGACCACGGCCCCTTCGATCTCAAGCGCGCTGGCTTCTGCCGGAAGCGAACCGCCACCTCGGCTCCCGACGGCCTCGAGGGGGAGCAGGACGTCGTCGGCGATTCCATAGGGGTCATCGTCGGCGAGAGACAGGGCGTAGCGAGCAATGATGGTCGTCCCCACCATCTGCAGCCCCTCAACGGGGGTCAGCGGCCCAGCGGGAAGGGGCCGGTAGCGCATGCCGAGGCGAGAGAGCATGCCGGTCGAGCGCACCAGGGTGAGTGCGAGCTCGCGTGCCGTTCCGTCGACGATGTTAACCAACTCATACTCGTTGAGGCCTTCGTGGACGACCGTCAGTCCACCAGCCCGCACGAAGCGACGTGAGGGGAAGGTGGGGAGCCCGAGCTCGTCAAAGCGACCCTCGGCGGTGAGCCCTCGGCGCACCATGCCAAAGGCGCACTCCGCGAACGAGTGGTCGGTCGGGGATGGCAGAGGAAGGTGGACGCGGAGACGATGGTCACGCGCCATGTTCATGAAGGTGGTCGTCACCCGCAGTGCTGCGTCGTCTGCGATCAGGCTGAGCTCGGTGCGAACGTCAAGCGTGCTCGTCCCGACACGCGCTCCTGAGCTCTCGTCGACGGCGGTCGGAATCTCGTAGGTCGCAAGGATCGCCACCGAGGCTCGCACTGGTCCTTCTTCGGTGACCTCGACAGACACTGACGATGGCCGGTCGATCAGTCGGTCGAGCGATGGAGGGGAGTAGTTGTAGCTGTCGCCGTGGTCGCCGCCGTCGACGAGCCTCCCGAATCCCGGAGTCCCATTGAGCGAGAAGGTCCCCTCGTGGGCATCGACGACCACCGTCAGAATCTCGTTCGAAAGCGTCACCGCACCTTCGGCGTTGACCTGGGCGGGTGCCGACAATGGCATTGGGCGAAACGGGCTCCATCCATAGCCAGGGACGTCAGCGCTACGAGCAAGGATCCGCCGGATCTTCGGCTGGATCATCTCCATGTGGACCATGGCGTCGGGCCGAGCCCCGAGGGCGGTGTAGACATCCTGCTTCGCCTCGGCGATCGGGACGCCAGGGACCTCCTCAGGCCCAATGAGCAGCGAGAGGTGGAGGCCATCGTCCTCGTCGGTGACGGTGACATCCTGGATCCACGAATCATTTTCGATCTTGGGACCTTGGAGTAAGCCGAGCACGGTGCGGACCGTGTCGGCATCGAGGGTCATCGTTCCAGGGAAGCCGACCGACTCGGAGAGCACCTGAGCGGAGGACAGATCAATGTCATCTCCGGTGACCACCAGCTCAATCGCTCCGCTGCGGCGCCGAGGCGAGAGGTTGACGACAGTTGGCCCCGTCTCAGGAAGAGCGGCAGACAGAGCGGCTAGTGATCGCCGTGCGACACCCTCACCGATCGTGCGAGCTTCGCTGTAGCGGTGAAGGACAGCGTCGACGACCTCGTCGACCGAGCAGGCGCAGATCGAATCATGGGCGCTGTTTCGGACCATCTCGCGCCATGCGAGTCGAAGGAGGCGATCCGGGTACTCATCTGCGCCGAGGAACAGAGCAGCCAGCGGTTCGGCACGGCGCTCGATCTGGTGCTCGGCAAGGAAGTTGGATCGCTTGACGTCGACCCGATTGGAGGTCACCCCCATGAGGACATTTGCTCGGAACCCGGAGCGCAACTCACCCACCCATCGCTCGAGACCCTGGCGCGGAACGGTTGCGAGGTAGTCGGGGAGGCTGGCGATCTCGAAGGTCAGGTCCTGCTGCACCTCGTTGGCTTTGGCGACGGTGGTGCCGAGGAAGGGTTGGGGGTGGAGGTGATCGGAACCGTTCATCAAGAGGAGGTCGTCGAAGAGGTAGGGCTTGACCTCCTCGATGTGATCAGAGACTCGGCGCACGAGTGCGGCAGGGCCCTGCGGGAGCGCGGCGCCATTTCCGTACCCCACGGGCAGCAGCTCGGTTCGGACCGTGGAACCGTCAGGTCCCTCCCAGAGGAAGCCGTTCTTGGTGACTGACGAACCGACACCGCGCCAGAGCACGGCGTCGCTGAAGCCTGCCAGCCGAAGGATCTGAGGCATCTGGGCCACGTGCCCGAACATGTCGGGCAGATAGCCGACTTCCATGACCCCGCCGAACTCGCTCCCGCGCTCGATTCCCATCTCGAGGTCGCGCAGAATCGTCTCTCCAGAGACAAGGAACTCATCCATAAGGATGTACCACGGGCCCACGCTGATGCGGCCGGCCTCGACCAGGGAGCGGAGCCGATCCTCGTTCTCGGGTCGAACTTCGAGGTAGTCGTCGACAACAGCCATCTGTCCGTCGAGCATGAACCGGGCATAACTGGGGTCCTGCTCCATCAAGGGGATGAGCGTGTCGAGGAGTTCGACGAGTTTCATCCGGAAACTTTGATAAGGCTCGTACCACTCGCGGTCCCAGTGGGTGTGCGGCACGATGGAGACGTGTCGTGAAGTCATCGCATGAGGATACGTCCCGACGTGGTGCTCGTCCTACGATGCTTGGGTGGTCGATGCCCCATTCCGTCCGCTCACCGAACATTGGTTCCATGCATGGAGCGAGTCCGATGATGCAGCGATGCTGCGGGTCGACGGTGACGCGGAGGGCTGGTTGACCGGTGGTGATCTTGAACGACGGACAGCGGGCCTCGCCGCCGGTCTCCTGGATCGCTCGTTCGACCGTGGTGATCGGGTGGTCTGGGAGGCTGAAGCCTCGGTGGCGGCAATTGTCGTGGCGCTCGGCGTCCTGCGGGCGGGCCTCGTGCTCGTCCCCGTATCAGCGCGCCAATCGGCGCTTGAGCGGATGACCGTGATCACTGATGTCGACCCGGTTCTGGTCGTCTCGCCTCAGCCGCCGCCGACTCGAAACGGAGGATGGGAGTGGATCTCAGCCGGCTCGATTCGAGTTGGCGATGCCCCTCTGCAGCTCGACGCAGCGGCGCCCGAGGATCTCGCCTTGATCGTCTACACATCCGGCACGACGGGTGACCCCAAGGGCGCCATGATCACTCACGGGAACCTCGTGGCCGAGGCTGATGCCCTCATTGAGGCGTGGGGGTGGACGCACGCTGACCGGCTGCTCTCGGCGCTGCCTCTGTTTCACGTTCACGGCTTGGTCGTGGCACTGATGACGGGGTTGGCCAGTGGTGGCAGCGTGGTGGT
>CAIUMH010000058.1 GCA_903900235.1 uncultured Actinomycetes bacterium | reverse complement strand
AGGGACACGCTGAGAATGCTCCGATGGCCCGACTACTTCGCGGACCCTCCAAGTGACACCACTTCAGGGGACGTCAACCGTGACCGCCTGTGGGGCTGGCTGCTTTTGCGTTCACCATTCACTATTTCTGGGCAACCTCAGCATCAAAGTGGACTGATGAATCCACTGCGGTGCCCAGGAGCTCCAACGATCTCAGATAACCCCAGATGGAGTACCTGTTTGCGAGGCGGATGTGCGATATCTGTCGGTGGACCTCAACCATCGAACCGATGCGAATCCTGGGGCCACCTTTGAGCGTTCCCTTGTGTTATTGATTTCAATAACATATGATACCCCCATGTACGGTGCGTTCTTGCGAAAAATCAGACTCTCGAGAGGTCTGTCCCAGGGCGAGTTGAGCGATGTCGTGGGGATCGCTGTGCCCAACCTCTCGGCCTATGAGAACGACCGGCAACTCCCAAGCATCGATGTTCTCAACCGCATCGTCGTCGCTTGCGGCTACCAACTAGCCGCCTTGGCTGGTGACGAGGTAGTGAAGGTTCCTCTGGCCAAGGGTGGTTGGACGCCGGTTGAGTCGTGGCCCGAGCGGCATCCCGACGACCCGCCTGAGAGTGGCGCACCTCTGCCCTTCGACGCAGGGATTGACGATCGGCTCGAGGCGATCGAGCGTGCACTCGGGATAACCGAGATGCTGAGGCCAATCACGTGATCGCTGAGTTGCTCGTCGAGGTCGATCGGCTTCTTACCGACTTCCAGGTGGACCATGCCTTCGGGGGCGCCATTGCCCTGAACTATTACGCCGAACCTCGCGCAACCACGGACATCGACGTGAATGTCGCCACCACGTTTGACGCAGCAGCTGAACTCATCGGGCAGCTCGAAGGGGTCGGCTTCGAGCTGGAACAGCCGCTGGCGGAACTCGTCCCTTTGGCCGGAGCGCGCATGCGCCGCGGCGCCGACGTCGTGGACCTGTTCTTCTCGTTCGACGGCTTCCACGAGCGACTCCGTTCTCGGGCTCGTCGAGTACCACTGCGCGTCGGCGGGACGACGACAGAGATTCCCATCCTTTCCTCTCACGATCTCGTCGTGGTGAAGATCTCGTTCAATCGCGGCAAGGATTGGGTGGATATTGAGGCGATGGTCGCCAGTGGTGCACCAATCGATGTCCCCTTGGTGCAAGAGGAGCTCATCGCTCTACGAGGCCCGATGATGTACCCGAGAATGGCCCAATTGCGCCGGATTATCGAGGATCGCCGCGGAGCGTAGACCACGCCTGCCCCTGCGCGCTGGAAGCCAATCTGATGGATTCGACCACATCCGACGAGGGAATCTCTCGGTGTCGTGTCAGGCAGCGTGGCTCGAATTCCTCGATCAACGTCGGTGACCGTTCGAGGATTGCTGCTCTCTCATCTGATCACCTGGGTTGCAAGCAGGAAGTCGTGTTTTCGAGTCCCATCGCCTCCACCAAATTGTTGGAAGTTCGAACCCTCCGTGAGTGGCCGGAGCAAATTCCACATGTTTCGCCTCTGCGCGTCGCACTCCAAATCGCGTCCCTAGCGGTAGGCGTCACTTCGGTGGGCGACCGCAGTAACCGTGACCGTTCGTGCATCATCGTCGATGAGATAAAGAATTCTGAAACTGCCTCTGCGTGCCGCGTCCGCAGGCTCTAGCGGCGACCGTAACGGCTTCCCAACGATTCGCGGACCGTTAAGAAGAGGCCCCGTCATGAACTCAACAACCGCAGCGGCCACCTTTTCGGAGAGTTGCTTAGTGATACTTGACGCCGCAGATCTCGCTACATTCAATTCATAGCGAGCATCATCCTTGGCCACGAGCTCTCCCAGTCTCATTCAGAAGTGTGACTAATCCACCAGCATCGACCACGTCACCGGTATCGACCTCCTCGAGCCCACGCAGATGAGCGACCAGGAGCTCTCCATCTGAGAGCACCGCTATGGTCTCCATTATCGAGTCGTAATCATCAGCCCCAAGTAAGACAGCTGCTCTTTGGCCATTCTTTGTAATTTCCACTCGCTCATGGGTGGTACTCGTCTCTTCGACCAATTGTGAGAGGTTCGCTCGTGCCGTGGCGATAGGAATGGTTGACATGTACAGAATTATAGCGTACTTGTCTGGCAAAGGCAGACCGACGGGAGATGACTCCCAGGTGGTCGATGAGCCTGTGTCGGCCGAAGACGGGGTCAACGTTGACCTGTCCAGATCCCTGCGACACCCGAGGCCGTCGTTCGGTGGGCTGAGCCGAAGGGAGGTTCTCGGTGCGCCGGTGGTGCTGGGCATCGGAGCACTGCTCGCTTCCTGCGTGAAGCCCGACCCAAGTCCGGTTGCACCCCTGCCGGCTCCGTCGCTCTCTCGAGTCTCACGTTGGTTCGAGGACCCACTGGCACTTGGCGCCTATGCAACGTTGCCACCAGGTTCGACCTCGGCGATCCGCTCGAATGCTGTCGTTCCAGCGCAAGGCCGCTTCGTGCTTGCTGGCGAAGCCTTCGATCTCTCGGATCCCGGCACCGTGCAGGGGGCCATGGCGAGCGGCGAGCGCGCTGCCCGTTCGCTCGTCGCTCAACGATCGTCCCTGGCGGGAGGCACGGTGGCCGTGGTCGGTGCGGGCGTGGCTGGGCTCTCGGCCGCTCGAATGCTGACGTCACTTGGGGCACGAGTGACGGTGTACGAGGCACGAGATCGGATTGGAGGCCGGATCTACACAGACCGCTCCGCCGGATTTCCCATTGAGCTCGGAGCAGCTTGGGTCCATGGTCTCACTGGGAACCCGCTGGTGCCGATGTTGCGTGCGGCGGGGCGCAGCCTCGTCACGACGGATTACAACGATCTGGCGGTCGTTGGTCAAGACGGCACAACCGTTTCTGGTGGTCGGGTGGGCGCAGCGCAGGATCGTGTCTGGCGCGATACGGCTCAGGCACAACGCAATGGCGACAACTCGATGTCCTTGGCCGCTGGCCTCGCTCAGGTTGGCTACCCGATGGGCCCATTGCACCGCTGGGCGCTGACCACTGAGATCGAGCAGGACTATGCCGACGATGCGTCCCGACTCAGCCTCGAATGGTTCGACGATGACCAATCGCTAGTCGGAGGTGACGCCATGGTGGTCGGAGGGTACGACGCGGTTCCGATTGCGCTGGCTGAAGGACTTGACGTCCGATTGGGCCTCCTCGTGACCTCGATTTCACCCGATGGCAGTGGGGTCCGCATCACGCTTGGGAGCGGAGGCGACGTCGTGGCTGACGCCGTGGTCATCACAGCCCCGATCTCTGTGATCAACGCTGGTCGCCCGGCGATCGCCTGGGACCAGTTCGACGCCTCGTCGCAGCGCAACGCCGTTGGGGGCTTTGGGATGGGTGACCTCGAGCGTGTTGTGCTTCTTTATCCTTCGAGGCATTGGCCAAACCGACAAGTTCTGGGGGTCGTCGGAACTGATCGTGGTCGTTTCGCCGAGAGCTATGACCTCTCCCGTGTACTCGGACGTCCCGCCTTGACAGCGTTCAGTTCCGGCACGGCGGCTCGAACACTGCCTGGACCCGCCGCCACCATCTCACTGGCGCGAGGCGCACTCGGACCTCTGGCCGTCGCTCACTGAGTTCGCTCGTCACCTGCGCTGAGGATCCACCCAAAGGAGCTGTCAGGACTCGCATCCGAAGTGGCTCAATGGAAGGTGAACCCCCTCTCGAGACTCAGCCTTGAACATTGCGAATGGTCTTCGAACAACTTCATCCCGCAGCATTGTGGGCTTTCAGCACGAGGGTGTAGGTCATGTTCCTACTGAGCCCTGACAATCGGCAAAATCGAATTGGGGTGGCGCACTTCACAGAGGTCCCCGTCACCTTGACCTGGTAGCGGTCAATGTGGCTGCCGCCGTCTGACGTTGGAATCCTCCACGTAACCGAGCCGACGAAGCTCACGACACCGCCATGGTTCACGGTATAGCCGGAGCCCATTGATGAGGAGTCCGGGCTGCATGCCCCCGGGGTTCGGAGAGGCGCGGGTCTGCCAAGTGTTCTTGGCGTCAGATATCTCGACGTTGGAGGCACCATCTCGAACATCGGAGAGCGATGCCGGGAGAACCCACCCTGCACTGGTCGTCAATCGACGAGCCCCACCCCACCAGCATCGTGAGGCGTTCAGGGGGCGACGAGGCCTAGGACTCCTGATCGAGGTCGATGGTGGTCTTCGGGCCGGTGAACCAGCGCCGCACTGAGGTGAGCCAGTAGATGGTGAGCAGGATGAGCGCCGTCGGGAAGACCAGCACGGTGTAGTTCACGTACTTCCAGGCGAATCCCGACATCCAGGGCACGCCCAAGCTGGCCGTTGGCAGGAAGGCCATGAAGGTGACCAGGACGACATCGAAGAGTGCCAGGACGGAGATCCAGCGATAGTGCCGGCCGAGGCTCCAGCTGCCCGGCGTGAAGTTCGACCCCAGCCGGAGTCGCTTCCAGATCGGGATGGCGAAGCACCAGTAGAGACCGATGACGCCGATGGAGGTCACGGCGTAGAAGGCCACCGGAACGGGGGCACCATTGATTTCAACCTTGACCAGCGCCGGCAGGGTGAGCAGGGCGGCGACCACCACCGAGAGCAGTACGGCGTTGACCGGGTTGCGCTTGGCATCGAGCTTTGACCAGAACCGGTGACCCGGGACCACGCCGTCGCGCGAGAAGGCGAAGGTCATGCGGCTGCAAGAGGTGAGGCAGGCCATGGTGCAGAAGAACTGGCCGATGGCAGCGATCAGCAGCAGCGTGCCAGCCCAGTGGGAGGACAAGGCCTGGGCGAAGATCACGGCGACGCCGCCGCCACCAGCGGTCACCTTGGCCTCGTCCTGGACGGCGAAGAGGAAGGCCAGCAGGAGCATCCAGCCGCCGATGGCCGAGTAGAAGATGGACCGCCACATGCCACGGGCGGCTGAGTCGGCGGCACCCTTGGTCTCCTCGGAGAGGTGAGCCGAGGCGTCGAAGCCGGTGATCGTGTACTGCGTAAGCAGAGCACCGATCGGCAGGATGAAGAATATGAAGCCGAAGCCGTGGGTCGAGCCATTGAAGAAGCCGGTGTTGTTGACCCAATGGGTGAAGACCAAAGATGCCGACGCGTGACGATGGGGGAGCACGAAGAGCATGGCGATGATGAAGGCGGCGCCGAAGACGTGCCACCAGACTGAGATGTTGTTGAGCCTGGCCAGCAGATGGCTCGAGAAGATGTTGGCCAAGGCGGTGAGCGTCAAGATCACGAGGAAGTACACGAAGATCGTGGAGAGGTTTCCCGGCGTGTAGTTGCCAGGCACGAGGAAGCCGAGGCTCAGATCGAAGAAGGTGGCGCAGCCGTAGGCGACCGAGGCCACGACGGCGAGCAGACCGATCAGATTGAGCCAGCCGGTATAGAAGCCGGCACGCGGCCCGCCGAGCTTGGCTGACCACCAGTAGATGCCCCCTGAGGTCGGGTAGGCCGAGACCAGTTCGGCCAGGCAGAGTCCGATGCACAGCACGAGTCCTGAGAGCAGCGGCCAGCCCCAAGCAATGGCCGCGGGACCGCCACCATTCCAGCCCTGGCCGAAGGTGGTGAAGCATCCCGCCAGAATCGAGATAATCGAAAACGAGATGGCGAAATTGGAGAAGCCAGACCAGGTCCGGTGAAGCTCCTGCCGGTAGCCGAGCTCGGCGAGCTTTCGCTCGTCATCGTCGAGGTGGGCCAGGTGTCTGAGCTGATCGTCGGTCGTCTCGTGTCCACCCGGCATGCTTCGTCTCCCTAGCTCGCCCGCCATCGAGTGGCGATGTCGCGCAACCTAGCCAAGGCTCCACCCCCGCGTCGGGATACTTGGCTCAGTGGTGAAACGGTGCACCGACGCAAGGTGCTGTGGCACGCGAAGGCGTCGGTGGCTCTTCGCAGTTCGAAGGCATCCGTGCCGATCCGCTTGAGGTCGTCCTTCTCATCGATGCTCGGATCCAGCGGCGGGTCGTCGCCTTCGTCCTCGGAGCAGCGTCCGGGTTGTGATGAGGACACGAGGAGCGTGCTCCCATGCGAAGTCGGAGAGTCACTCAGCCCCATGGAACTCCCCAAGAGTCACAGGGTGGCAGAAGGTGAGATGGAGGGAGGGGGGATCAGTCCAAACTCATGCTGGATGCTCACCAATGGTTCATTCTTCCGATCCATGAAATCAACGGTGGAGATATCCCCCGTGCAGGCTTCGCCACGACGGAAGGCATCAGCCAACTCGTCCGCAGCACCCGGCCGATCGAGCACACCCTCTTTGGGGATGAAGCCCGGAAGATCAAACGCTGCGCCTTCGAACAACGAAAGAGAGGCCACCAAGGCCGAGAAATGTTGATCGAAGCCGGTGGCTGCGGTCAACATGGCCTGAAGAGCTACTTCATCTGACGGAGTGGTTCCGTAGCCAGTCAGCACGTGGGTCACATCGTGAAAGGCCAATGTTGCGGGACCACCGTCAGGCTCACCAGGGAAGGGCACGCCAAGGTCCGCATAGAAGTCAAAGAGTCCTCGTCCCAGGCTCCCCGCCGGACAGTGCTCGAGGGATCGAAGTTCAGAGCCAAGATCGGTATCGGCAACGCTTTGAATGCTCGTGGCCCCTCCACCAAAGCGTGCCCAGTCAGCCATGACCCGCTCACGATGGCCGGTTTGGATATCACGAGCCACCTGCGCCATGGCCTCTCCTCCGAGCGCGTCGACATAGCGCTCCGCCTGATCGGCCTGCATCGGGTCGTCTGGGTGTCGGCAGAATTCCACCAAGATCACGAGATCAATAATTCGGTGCCTGTCATCGGTATCGACGACGGAAGCAAGCTCTTCAGGTGAGCACGCCGCAAGGGCGTCGACGTCGATCTCGAGGCCGAGGTAGCCAGTGGCCAGACTCTGGATCACTCGACGCTGCTCGTCGGTGGGACCGCCACGGACGTCTGCAGCGCCCAAGAGTCCCTTGATGATCATCACTGGGTCCGCACGCATCGACCCACGATACCAATGGGTGAATCACGCCGACCCCGTTGGGAATGTTGAGATTTCCCGTGGTGACGGAATCCGAGGCCCAGGTCCGTCTTCGCTCGAGCACCTCCAACGGAACGCTTGAGTGGATCCCGTGCGTCGAGGCCGAGCCTCGCCATTGACTCGCCGTGGTGACACTGAACGGCCTGGGTCTCGTGACGGACCATCTGGCACCGGGATGCTCGTTCGAGATGATGTCACCGCACCACGAGATGGCTCAATCGACCTCCGCGAGACACTGCCGTCCGTCTCTCGCTCTCCACATAAGCACAGTGTTAGCAACCTGTGTAGGTTTGCGAAATGGCCAAGACTGAACATGGTGGCGAGCATGGAATGGGGTTTGAACACTTCGGTCGATTCTTGGTCCGTCGCCGCCGAGTGATCCTTTGCGTGGTCGTGATTGCCACCATCGCTTCGCTCTTCTTCGGGCTCAGGCTCTTCTCT
>CAIUMH010000057.1 GCA_903900235.1 uncultured Actinomycetes bacterium | reverse complement strand
GGCGGCGCGAGAAGGATTCCGACAGTGGGCCGTAGCGGTGCATCGACATGACGGTCGAACGACATGCGGAATCCGATCTGAGATTCGAGCATGAGCCAACTCAGGGCTCCCGCGCCCAGAAACAGCAGCCCAAGGACGCGAAAGCCCAAGTAGCCAGCGACGAAGGCCGAGACGAAGTTCCCTGCCACGGTCGGGAGGTAGAGGGCAGGGGTGATGGTCAGTCGGTCGAACCCACCTCGAAGCCGCGTGGCGGTGAAGTGGCACCCCCAGATCAACTGAGTGGTGGCGCCGATCCCGAAGAGCACGATCGCCAAGGGGCGCGAGAGGCTGTCGGCGAGGTAGGCGATGAGGAGGGTGGAGACGGCACTCAGTCCGACGAAGCTCGACTGGACGGGATGAGAAGCCTCGGCACGGCTGACCGAAGGGGCCACGATCCACTTGGTGATCCAGAGCGCCATGATCATGAACCAGACGGCAGTGGCAATCACCATGATCGTGGTGCTGACCACCGTTGGCGTCCCCCAGGCAACGTGAGCCGCCCTCCAGCAGTCACCAAGTCCGACCAGCCCGAGCACTATCCCGAAGAAGGAGGCCGGCATCATGGGGATTTTTCTGACCATTGTGTGCCTCCAACGATTTCCGGAAGAACTCCGGTGGTGGGACATTACATCTCTGAGGTGAAAAAGGACGGACCCGAACATTCTTGACTCGAGTGACAGACAAGGTTCTGTGATGTGTCAATGAAACTGCTGGCCTCGATCTGGTGTGTTCGGGCAGTTCGAGTCGCTGGCTCGAGACGTCGGTCGATTGGTTCAGTGCGATTCGTCATCGTGAGAGCCACGGGGAGATCTCGTTCGTGGTCCGCCCGAGAGGAGCCATCGGCCGGCAGTCACCCCTGAACCCGAAAGGACCCCAAGAAGACCGCCAAGGATGCCAGATGGGAGACCCAGCTCGATCAATGCGAACCACGCAGTCGGCCAGTGGGCAAAAAGTCCGATGACCAGACCGGCGAGTGCCCCTAGGGATCCGGCAAGCACCGACCCCACGACCATCCACCGACCTGGCAGCGGCAGGCACGACAGTGAGAAGCGCATCGCTTGCCACATGCTTCGTACCCTGCGATCTCGCTGCGAGCCGGCGGTCATGTCACTCTCGTGACCAGGAGCCCGCCGGCGATCATCCTTGGAGATTCATGATCGCTGGCGACCGCCGCAAGCACCACGGCGCGTGACCTCGCGGCCAGAGCGATGCGCGGCGACGTCGGATCCACCGGAGGGGGTCACGGTTGTTGATCCCAGCCCAAGGCCACCTCGACCTCAGGGAGGTCCTGGCGGAGCCGCAGCATAAGGGCCAACATGTCGGCGGCCTCGTGCTCGTCGATCTGGTGGATGTCGCCGAGGATGGAGTTCGCCTCGATGATCATGGTCGTGATGCTCGTCCATGCGGAGGCCATGCGGGGCCCAACCTTCAAGACCTCCTGCTGGAGCGCCATCACTGACTCGTCTTCGATGATCCCGCTTCGCAGCTGATCAGCGGGATACCCCTGGAGGACAAGCCATGCAACGAGGCGGCTGCGAAGGGCGATGTCAGGGTCGGTGAAGGTCGTCAGCTCCCCACCCGAAGCCGAGCGAGCATCGATGTGGCGATCCACGAGCTCCTTGGCTGCCTCGGCAAGGAGGTTGTCGAGGGTCCCGAAGTGCTGGAGGATCGTCGATGGGTTGAGATCAGCCTGCGCGCAGATGACCTGGTTGCCGACTTCGTTAAAGGGGAGTTGGCGCAGCAGGATGATCGTGGCTTCGATGAGACGTTTCTGAGCCTCAGCCTTGGGTACTCGCTTTCGACGCTGCAGTGAAGCTTGGGCTGCCGGGGTCGCCTTTTCCATGACCTTCTGTAGCACGCCGCAGATGTATCCCCCGATTTCCTCCTCCGATGGCGGTGGTTCTGAAGTGAGGTTCCGGATGCGAAGAATGGCTGGACTGGGTAGATTCAGGCGAGGAGATCGACACGGTGTCGAGGGAGATGGAGAGCGAATCATGCGAGGACTCATCAGATTTGGCGGGGCGGCCGCTCTGACCATTGGAGCAGTGATGCTGCCCGGCTTGGCTGGTGCCTCGTCGTCGGGGACCGTGCCGAGCGCCCCCACCGCCGTCACTGCCGCCCAAACGATCTTGAGCCCATCGGTCACCGTGTCGTGGGCGACCCCGGCGTCAGACGGCGGCCAACCGATCAAGGGCTACACGGCCACGGTCATGCCAGGAAACTTGACCTGCTCGCCGAAACCCAAGACGGCCACCACGTGCACCGTCCTGGTGGGCGCCACTGGGGTGTATACCGCTTCCGTTGTCGCCACGAACAAGAATGGGAATTCCGTCCCCGGCGTGGCGAGTTCCTCGGTGACCACGAAGGCCCACGCGCTCTACAACGCGTCGGCCCTCGCCATGAACGATCCCGATGACATCGCCTACGACGGAACCAATGTCTGGACCGTGAGTTATACGTCGAGCTCGTTCACTGCGATGACCACCTCGGGTGCACTGGTGCTGACCAGTCCTGCGGGAACCCAGCTCACCGAGTACAAGGGTGCCGACGCCGCCAGCTACACCGGCGTTGACCCGATCGTCGGCGCAGCGGTCTCCGACGGCAGTCGCGTCATCGGCGTTGACAGCACTGGTGGCACGGTC
>CAIUMH010000056.1 GCA_903900235.1 uncultured Actinomycetes bacterium | reverse complement strand
TACCGGTATGGCGAAGGAATCATTCGGAAGTTTGCACAGAGCAGTGATCCACTCCACCTCGGCTCGAAGGGATCAGGCAACATTTCGACCGTTACCCCTGAAGTCAGGTGACAACTGAATCACACTGGGTTCCCTGGAGGCTTTGGCGCTTATGGATCAAGCCTTCTGATCGTTCGTCAGAACGTCAATCACGATTCACTCGGGGCTGCTGTCGCCAATAGGCGTGAGCATCAGGGGATTGGTCAATCCATATCCGGACCAACTATCCAAGTCGTCTGTTGCAACGGCCCCTCACCTAAATCGAAGCAAAGTGGATTCAATGCAAGGCTCATGGAATTTATATATGGTGATATTCACATGAGAGGAGAATTCGATGGGTAAAGTCAACATTGAAGAGCAGGAAGATGGATCGAGAACACTTCGTCTCTCAGGGGCCGAAGGGTTCTGGTACGTCCTGTCATGTGTGGCATTCGGCGCCGGATATTTGACCAAGGTTCCACGCAAGAAGGCGCTTCAGGAACTTGGACTTTGTGAGATGACCCGAGCTGAAAGCATTTGGTACGTAGTCCTTTGCATCTCGTTTGGCGGTGGGTACTTCGCGAAGGTTCCCTTCAAGCGGGCATTGGCTGATTCGGGCTTCGACCGTCGCACCGGCGCCGAGAATGTTTGGTACGTGATCATGTGCATCCCGTTCGGAGCGGGCTACTTCGGGAAGGTGCCTGCCAAGAGGGCGCTCAGCGAAATCGGTCTGTGTCACCAAACAAGTGCTGAGAACTTCTGGTACGTCCTTCAGTGCATCGCATTTGGAGCTGGATACTTTGCCAAGGTTCCTGACAAGAAGGCGCTGAGCGAGCTGTCCCGGCTGCCCACCCCAGTCCAGGCGTGAGTCGCACCGATGCTCTCTTCGGCAAGATGCATGGCTTCACAGATCGACGCCTTGTCGGTGCAGGGACTCTCGTATTGAGCGGATCGATGGTGCTGGCGAGTTGTGGTGGAAGCCCGACGGCGCTCAAGAAGACCCACAGGCAGCACGTCACCTCCAGTTCAATGCTGCTCCAGGCAACTCCGACATCCATGCCGTCTCCGACAACTTCGACCACTGCGATTTCGAGATACGTGCCCGCAACTCCGACGCCTCAGATGGCGATCACGCAATTCATATCCGACGCGGATTTTGCTCCGGTGCAGACCTCGATCCAGAACATGCATAGTGATCTGACGAACGGCGGAGCAACGCTGCAACAGGACTTCTCGGCACTCGATGGAGGCGTCAACATGCTCGTTGGCGAAGCTGGCGCAGTTCCCTACCCGTGGGGGTCTGGAGTTCAAACCTCTGCCAGCCAGATGCAGCAGCAAGAGTCCACCGTCGGGGCTGACGTGGATCAGATCGAGGGGTACATGGCACCATGCAACGGGGGCGACTTGGATGTGTGCCTTGAACTACATCAAGCCTCGACTTCGCTCGAAATAGACCTCCAGATGCTTGAGTCGAATGTGAGTTCTCTGCAGACGGTGAACGCAACACAATCCGAACGAAATCAGAAGATAGTTGCCTGCGTCAATGCTGGTGGAACTCTTGCAGGGTGCATGTCAGAGGTGATCGGCTAGGCAAAGCCGACTTAATTTCCTAAATGTGTGCTGGCCTATGCATACAGCGGGACTTTGGGATTGATGCTCCGAATACGAACATATGGATATAGCAGAGCCGGGAGGATGTCCAGATGACTGGTAATTCATCGTACGAGCAGCTACTCCGAGAGCACGGCATCGCTGCGCCAGCATCACCAACGGAGAAGAGTTCGCGATCGAAATGGGCGTGGAGACTCGGACTCACCGTTGTCACTGTTCTGATGGCTGCGCTGATCGTCTCCAACGTCGCTCTATGGTCGCAGCTTTCAAGGGAACGCAGCGAAGTTGCGAGCTCCCGAAAGACAGCGCGAACTGCGCTGGCTGTTGCGAAGGTCACGCCGTCGGATTTTGACCTGAACACCTTTGACTCGATCGCCAGAGGTCAGGTATCGAATTTGACCACTTGCGTCAACGATTTCCTCAACGCGTTTTCACACTTTTCGCCGAACGCGAGTTTCCAGTACCACTTGTGCGGGAACGGGTGACGATTGATGGTGGACCTCTATGCAGCATTGGGAGTGGATCCTGAATCGTCGATTGAGGAGATCAAGTCTGCCTATCGACGGCTGGCCTTCGACAACCATCCAGATCGCCACGTGGGCGCAAGTCCTGAGGAGATCGACCGGCTGACGGCGAAGATGACCGAGGCCGTGCAGGCTTACGAGGTGCTATCGGACCAAAGCTTGAGGGCGGCATACGACGACCGTCGTCTTGGCCGGGGATATCGGGGTCCCGAAGTCGACCGGCCGAGAGACCCCGGTCCCGGGGAATGCATGATCTGCGGATGGGGGCCAGCTCGGCAGATCCAACTCCACCAGGGAGTCGGCATGATCTTGCGTCGCCAGAAGAGCGTGATGGGAGGCATGTTGTGCAAGTTCTGTGCCAAGTCCATGTTTCGCATGGTTCAGAACTCGACGATGATCAAGGGTTGGTGGGGTGTCATCGCCTTCTTCGCCAACATCGGCTACATCCTTCACAACCTGACCGTTCTGAGCGACATCCGTTCGCTTCCAGCCCCAGTCCCTCCTCCGGCACCGCTCAACACGCCACTCCCATTTCCCATGCCACCAGGAAGACCTCTTCTGGCCAGAGCGGGGGTGTGGATCTCGATTCTGGCGATCACTGCTGCGTGCTCGCTTGCCTTTGGACGCCATCACATCACCCCAGGTGGTGCCAGCCAGCCAGCAATCTCGGTGGGGATGTGCGTCGATGGAACAGCCAAGAGCATCGGTGATCCAGTTGACTGCAGCTCGACGCACTTCGCAAAGATTGTAGGCATCGTGTCGAAGCAGAGTGACTGTCCGATCGATTCGGACGGGGCAAGCAAGGAGACGAGAAATGGCCCTCAACCGGGCAAATTCGTCTGCCTGAAGTTGATGAGCTGACCTCAGGAAGACCGCACCTCACTGGAGTTACCCGCCGCCAGGCAAGGAATCCGCTGACCGTGAAGCTGAACCATCTGATTGCCTGCCAGAAGGTTCAGCCGGAATGCCCAACAACAGGTTGCTGAATCCTTGTTGTTCCCAGGAGTCGACCGATCGCAGGCCGAAAGGTTCGAGATCCGGAGGTTCACCCATGGGGGAATGATCAAGCTCTTGAGATCCTCGCTGGGATCCAGCCTGAATTTGGGAGGAGCGGTGAATCTCAGCAGCTCGCCAAACATCACTCCTCGATGAGGCGAAGAACCTCCCGGCTTCCGTAGACGCGTGCGTAGGTGGCGTCGTTCATCTGCTCGAGAACCCCGATCTCGGCAAGCGACCCGACAGCGGCTCGGGTCGCCGGATTGGACTTCCCGTAGCGCCGTTCGACGGCGGCGACGGTGAGGACAGGGAATGCGATGAGGTCCTCGGCGATCGTCACGGCGAGACGGGCTCGAGGGAGCTCGGTCTTGACCCGATCGACGATGTGGCCCCGCAGCTCGAGGAGCGACTCGATGCGCCTGAGGCTCATGGTCGCCTCTTCATCGAATGCGGTTGCGATGAACTCGATCCACGGAGCGAAGTCGCCGGATTCCGACACCCTGAGGAGGTGGTCTCGGTAGTCCCGGTCACGGTGCCTGAGCCATGAGGAGATCGAGAGGACGGGAGACCGGAGCACTCCCTCCTCGAGCATCTGGAGGATCGCGACGAGCCTTCCGATGCGCCCGTTGCCATCGAGATAGGGATGGATGCTCTCGAACTGGTAATGAGCGAGGGCGATCCGGCCGAGGAGTGGGATTGAGCGCCTTGGTTCTTCCGCCGAGAGCCACTGGACCCAACGCAGGCAGAGGCCACGAAGGTGGGGTCCAGGTGGTGGTGGGACGAAGCGTGCCTCGCTGATCCCGCGTCCGGGGTCACCGATGAAGACCGGCGTCCGTCGCAGCGTCCCGGCGTCGGCACCATCGCTGGCTCCACCCCTGACGATGATCGCCTGAAGCTCGTCGAGCAGCGAGAGGGAGATCGGTCGGCTCCTGATCGTCTGGTATGCGAGCTCAGCCGCCTCGGCGTAGTTGAGGATCTCCCGGAGTCGCGGTTCGATCCGTGCCGCGGCCACTCCTCGCTGCTCCTCGGCAGTGAGGAGCTCGGGGAGCTCGCCGAACGTTCCCTCGAGCGCTGAGGTGCCGAGCGCCTCGCGCCGCGTGTCGATCCTGGCCACGAACATCGGGTTGGGAACGAGATGGGAGACGGCATCGAGCCTGCTCACCGCCGCCATCGCGTGAGCGATGGCCTGCCAGGTTGATGCGGGTAGATCGATCGATTCCGGGAGATCATCGGGAATGAACGCAGCGACTCGGTACTCCTCGCCGAACCGACCGTCAAGGCCGGCGATCTCCATGAACGTTCCGATGGGGGAGTGCTCAAGCGGGCTCACAACCTGCAATCTACTCCTGAAAACATATGTTTTACTATCCAAACTTACTATTGAAGTCGGAGTACGTCAGCTCTGCTGCCCATGAGCGGGAGAGCGAAGCACCTCGACCGAGGTGGTGTTGTCTGCAATGTCCAACCCACCGTCGGCCGGAAGGCGGCCCGGGAAATAACCACCTGCTTCTCAGCGTTCGAACCTTTGGTCGCGGTGGAGGAACCCCGCCAACGGGGCGATGACCTCGAGGAGGTCCAATCGGCCGATCGCCGACATCTCTGCGTTCCCTGCGCTGAGCAGCCGAGCTGTTCGCTCGCTCTGTTCGACCACGCTCGCCGTCAGGCCTGCTCCGACGAGAGCGCCGATCCCGAGCGGAGCGTCGAGGAGCGCTCGGCTGAGTCCGCCATATCGATCGTGCTCCTGGACGAGGCGATAGAGGTCAAAGACGTCGGACGCCCTCTTGTGGGGAAGACGCCGCCGGGCTCCGAGGATGGCGCTCACCTTGGTGGCGACGAGCGCCGGCGTCTGCGCCACCCTCGAGGTCACGCTGGACCCAGCGCACTCCAGCGTGACGGGGGTGGCGCTCTGAAGAGCCCACCTGTGGCTTGTGACGAAGAGCTGCTCGGCGAGCTCGAGTCCCTCGAGGTCGCCTTCGACGATCGGGTCGGTGTCGATGACGTCGATGGCGATGCCGTCGATCCACGCGGTCGAACCTCCTGGGTCCCGACGAGCGTCGAGCTGCGCGACGATGACCTCGATCAGCGACGGCGTCGTCGACCCAGCCACCTCGTCGACATCCTCGGTCGCTCGATGCGCCACTCGGAGACGACACATCACAGCCAGACCCCCGACGAGCGCGTGGTCGTCGAGCGAGAGATCCTCGAGCGCGCCGAGCGCATGGAGGAGCTTCCTCAGGCGGCCTGATGGATCATCGGCGAAAAGGATACGCTCACCAGGCACGAGCGAATCCCTCTGGTTCCCACGCTTCGAGCACCTCGAGCCCCCGTGTTCGATCGACCGCGAGATCGAGCGCCGAGACGATCCCGGCGGCGAACCTCCATGGCCCCCAACGGTCGGCACCAAGGTCGGTCCGCTCTGCGCAGACCAGTGGCGTTGGCGCGACGGCGATCGTGCAGGCCCGTTCCTCGAAGCTCGGAGCTCTCTCGAGGAGGGCGGTGGCTCGCCGCAGGGCAACCTGTGACGGGACGTAGAAGCTCGGAGGCTCGTCGGCACGCATCACTAGGGGAGCACCCCAGGCGAAGGCTCCGACGGGTCCAGCCACGGCCCAACCCGGTGTCTCTGAGGTTCCGAGTTCCAGGCGATCGACCTCGAGGTCGTCATCGAACGATGGGCAACGGTTGAGCGGGACATGAATCGAAACCCACACGTCGGACAATGCCCAAAAGAGCTCCGGGACGAGCGGACTCCCATCGGCTGTCAGGAGGTTCGCCTTGCGCAGCTGGTGCGCTGCTGCGGTGACGGCGGTGTGCGACATCGTGATCCGTCGAGCCACGCTTCGGAGCGAGGGTCTTCCACCCGGGTCCATCAGGAGGGCCACGGCGAGGGAGATGGCGGCCGTCCCCGCAATCTCCCGCTTGCGAGGTCCGACCGTCCTTGCCAGCGGTGGGACGTCGGTGTCGATCAGGACGCCGTCCGAGCGCAGATAGAGGTGACCTCGGCGATCTAGGTAGGACCATCCGTTGTCGACGAGGATCGACCGCGCTGTCGCCGCGACAAGGTCCGCCACCAAGAGGGGCGCTGGAGCACCGATTGAGTTCTCCGCGGTGACGAGGCGATGGGCCACCTCCGGTGAGCAGACCGACGCGCAGTGCACCTGGAATGTGAGCTGACGACCATCGAAGTCAAGGGTGGTCACCCCGTCGGCTCCGGATGTGGCCTGCTGTCCGAGGGCGGCAAATGTTTCGGTGACGGCGTCTCGACCCTGCTTCGCCAACTCCGCCTTCGTTGTTCGACCCATGAAGGAAGTCTAGTTGGTTTGGACTATGGAAGGTTATTATTAAACACACTGCCAAATTTAACCGATCACGGCGATGAGCGCAGAGCTCCTCACTTCCTCGAGTCGCTCGAGGAGAGCGGACAGGTCAAGCTTCTGGTGGGTCATCGGACGAGTGCTCGTTCGTGTTGTGACCAGTGACACGTTGAGGATGCTCCGTGGGCCAGCGACCTTGGTATCTTCCGGGCGTGCACGCAGACCCGTCGATGATGGTCAGAGGACTCGTCGGAGCCGCCACCGTCAGCGATGGCCCGACGCCAGAGCAGCATCGACTTCATCGCCCGGAAGAGGGAGTCCCAGAGACGCCTTGAGTAGAGCAACTCGTCCGCCCGCTCACCCACGCGTCGGCCAGCAATGTTTTCGTCGACTCGCTGATCCTCGAGCAGCATCGTTTGGTCGACGGCCGCGAGCTCAGATGACGCCAGTGCTCTCGCCTGCCGCCACATGAGGTCGTCGAGCGAGCCGTCAGGCACGAAGGCGTAGACGAGTCTGCATCCAAGCGCCTCTGCGCTGCGCTGGAGGGTGGCAAGGCGGATGGTGCCGTTCACCTCGTTCTGCTCGCTCTGCTGGGCTTCCTGGCGGGTGATCCCGCAGCGCGCGGCGAACTGCGTCGCGCTCATGCCGAGCGCCTCGCGGGTCGCACGTATCCACCCGCCGATTAGAGGGGCCTGATCTGCAGACTGACGGAGTGGCGCCACGCGTTGCTCGAGGGCTCTGCGCCCGGCGGTAGAGATCGACGGTCTCACGAGTTGCCTCCTTGTCGGGTTGTGGCAGGTGCTCCTGATGACAGCAGGTTATGGATTGCAAAAAAGAAAAGGAACGCAATGTATGAACTGCCATCTTCGCCTGACTGGCGAGGAGAGATTGCTGGGTCGCTCATCGCTGAGCCGGAAAAATCGCCGTGGATTTCGTGGTCATGATGGAGGCTCCCGGTGATCTTGGACGGCTCCCCGGCATCTCCTTCCCTGCCTCTGGCGATGGTCAACCCGGTCGCGTAGCGTGACGCCGTGACGCCATCGAGCATCTCGACCATCACCGAGCCAGCGCGCCAGGTCGACGTGGTCGCCCACTTCGACGTCCTCGTCATCGGGTCCGGCCCCGGCGGCCTCGCCGCCGCCCTCGCCGCCGCCCGAGCAGGAGCGCGGGTCGGCCTCGTCGAGCGCTTCGGGTTCTTCGGCGGCAACATCACCGCCGTAGGAGTCGAGGGGCTCGCCTGGTATCGGCACGAGGCGACAGTGGAGGCAGGCGGCATCCTCGTCGAGCTCGAGGCCGCGGCGGCCGCGGCCGGTGCCGCCGTCCCCGAAGGCCAGTCGCTCTCGATGGAGCTCGACGCCGAGGGCTTCAAGGCCGTGGCCGACGAGCTCGTCGTCGAGGCGGGCATCACCCCGATGCTGCACCGGACCTTCGCCGCGCCGATCGTGGAGGCCGGGCGCGTCCGCGGTGTGGTGGTCGAATCGAAGGCGGGCCGAGAGGCGCTCCTGGCCGAGGTGACCATCGACGCCACCGGCGATGCCGACGTTGCGCACCGTGCGGGCGCGGTCACGAGGACCACCCCGGTCGAGGACATGATGGCGGCATCGGTGATCTTCCATCTCGCCGGGGTGGACCGGCGCCGCTTCCTCGACGGCGTGGCCGCCGACCCGCAGACCTATGCCGACTGGTCTGGGGGTGGCGAGTGGGTGGTTGAGACCGACGGCAAGGAGGACGGAATGTTCTCTCCTTTCCTGAACAAGCCCTTCAAGGCGGCCATCGCCGACGGCCTCCTGCCGCCTGAGTTGGTCACGATCGGGGGGACCTGGGGGGCGGTGCACGACTCGGGCGAGCTGACCTACCTCAACCTCGTGCACCTCGACGGCATCGACGGGACGGACCCCGACGCGCTTACCCGCGGCGAGATCGAGGGGCGCCGTCAGGTCCGCCAGGTGGTCGAGGCCATCCGGCGCTACGTGCCGGGCTGCGAGGAGAGCCGCCTGCGGAACCTCGGCTCGACACTGGGGGTCCGCGACACCCGAAAGATCGTCTCGGCCCATGACCTCACCGAGGCTGACGTGCGCAATCAGGGCCGCTTCGCTGACTCGATCGGTATCTTCCCCGAGTTCATCGACGGCTACGGCATCTTGATCCTGCCGACCACGGGCCGCTACTTCGAGGTGCCGTTCCGCTCGATCACCCCCATTGGCGTGGGCGGCCTGCTCGTCGCCGGCCGCTCGTCAGGCGGCGACCGCGTGGCCCACGCCGCCACGCGCAACATGGCCTGCTGTGTGGTCACCGGACAGGGGGCGGGGGTGGCCGCCGCGCTGGCCGTCCGGCTGGGCGTCGACCCGACTACGGTCCCGATCGACGAGATCCATGACGAGCTGCGACGACAGGACGTTCGGCTGCACTGACCCCGCGGAGCTCAGGGCCGTCGCAGGACCGCGAGGGCGTCGTCGGAGGTGTCGGCGAACGCGTCGAGCTCCCACGTTGACCACCGCCCTGCGAGGTCGAGGACTGCCGATGCCGATGAGGCGTCGAAAGACTCGACGCCGTAGCCCCGGCCCAGCGAGAACCCGGTGATCTCAAGAGTTAGTTGTATGTCCGCAGATGACCTGTGAACCCTCAATACCGGGTTTCATTCCAACTCTCTCCGCCATCCGGCGAGGACCGGGTACCACGAAGAAGTGCGCCGGGAGCAGAGCTCGATCTGGAGCTCTCTGGCCCCGGAGCAGCTCACGAGGTCGCGAGCGAGGTGAGTGGGATCTCCGGTACTTCGCTTGAGACTGAGGCCTTCGGCAACGGGTGCCCATCCCGTGCTGTCGGTCCTGCGGGCGAGCGTGACCGGTCCCTCGGACGGTCGTCGACCTGGGTGCAACTGCGTCCGATGGGGCAGGGTCTGTCGCAAGAGACGAAGACGACGAAGGGAGTGATGTGGACTTCCTCGTGGACATGGAGCCAGGTTCAAGCCTGTTTGATCTCGGCGGGATCCACCACGAGCTTTCTCACCTCTTCGGCGCAGAGGTCGATGTGATCTCCTCCGGAAGCCTCAAGCCAAGGGATGTTCGCATCCTCGATGATTTGCGAGAGGTTGGCCCGAGCCGTCGCGATCGGGATCGTCGTCACATACAGAGTTATCGCGATCACCTGACCTCGGCGCATTACGAGCGAACAATGGCGCCTCAACCCAGTCCACGCCTCAAGGGAGAATCCGACGAGCAGTAGATCAAATAATTGACGGATGGCAAATTAATAGAACGACCAATGGTCAGGCATCGGCAACGGAAATGCCCCTCGCCTGTTCGATAACCTACTCTACAGTAGCCTATTTTACGCTGGGCTTCTCACTCAGAGAAGAAGCGACGTCCACGAGGACCAGATCCTCGCGTCCCGCAGCAGCCTCCACGAGCCCCTTGGTGTAGCCGCCCCGGCTGAACAAGAGGATGGTCGGAGTATCCACCATTTTGAGCGTGCTCTGCCGGAGTGCCGGAAGCTTGAACGTCTCTATCTCCGCGAGGTAGTCGACCCCCATGCACTTGTTGCGCCACCGCGCTTCACCTATCAGCTCGATCTTGCCCGCCGCTGTGCCAACGATGTCGATCTCTTCGGTCAACCTCGTCTTCTTTCTCCGTTCGCTGTGCAGTGCTGGGCCCCACCACGAGCCGACCTTCGTCACCGCCCTTGTCGTCCGGGTCCACCGTCGACAGAAGTCCTCGAACTCCTTGCCGACGTGGTCGTTGAGGACGGGAGCGACCTCAAGGTCGAAGAGGACATCAGGATCCAGCCCGTTCTCAAGGTCATCCTGGAACGGGAAGACGAACCGAAACCAAAAGCGGAAGAAGGGATCGCGGAGGTGCCAGTGGCCGCCCCGGCTCTTTGACTCAGCCCCCACGGGCAGGCGGCGATTGACGAGCCGCATCTCCTCGAGGACATTCAGGTACTTCGAGAGGATCTTCGCTTCGATGTTGAGAGGATTCACCAGATCGCCGCTGTTCTTGTCGCCCGACGCGAGCTGGCGAAGAATCGAGAAGTAGACCCTGGGCTCTCGGAGCTCTTGCTCGAGGACGGCCCGTCCTTCGTTGAAGAGTGGACCGTTTGGGTTGAAGACTTGCTCGCAGAGAGCCTCGCGTAGCGAAGCTTTCCCTCCGACTGTGGTGAGGTAGCGGGGCATCCCGCCGGCAACCGCGAACCGCTCGAACTGCGACCGTGCGTCCAGGCCCTCTAAGAAGAGCCGCGCCTCAGGAAAAGCCACTGGCTGCAACTGGAGCGAAACGAGCCGACCATGAAGAGGACCACGTTCGGCAAGCAGACCTTCCATCTGACTCACCAGAGAACCGCAGAGCATGAGCTTGAGGCGCGATCCGTCACGCTCGTCTTCAAGTACAGAGGCGATTGCGGTGAGCTCGCGCTCCGCCTGGGCTTCAGTGGTCGCCAGAAGGTACGGGAACTCATCGATGACGACGAGCAGTTTCTGCGTTCGACCGGCGCGATAGATCACGCGAAACAGATCCGCCACGTTGTTGAGGGCAGGTCGCACCCCAAGAATGGGCTCCAGGCGGTCGGCGAAATCATCAAGCTGCTCGCCGGTAGCGGCGCGCCGGGCGACCAGGATCACCGCAGGCTTGCCATGTGCGAAGCGGCGGAAGAGCCACGACTTGCCACATCGGCGGCGTCCGTAGAGGGATAGCGGCGTTCGGTCGGTGTTCCTCCACCACCGCTCAAGCTCCGCTAGCTCATTGTCGCGGTCGAGAAACTCGTCCACTGATGACCACTCGAATGGGGCTATCGCCATCGTGTCTCTATCCTCATAGTCTACTTGAAAGTAGTCTACTCTACGGTAGAAGATGAAACGATCCGATCACGTCCCGCTGAGCAGTGTCACTTGGACTGCAGCATCCTCGACGCGGTGCCGATGATCTCATTGCAGGTCCGAGGGTCACAGGCCGAACCCTCCGGAGGTCCGACGTGCAGCATTGCGTTGGTGGTCTCCTCGCTCGAGGCCCGATCGCCTGAGAAGCCGACGCAGGGACAGACCCACAATCCAATACTGAACCCCTGTCATGATCGGGTTGTGAACTCGCTCGATGCGTTGCTTGTCAAGGTCAGGGATTGTGATCTGTGTTCGAGCGATCTTCCTCTTGGTCCACGCCCAATCGTTCAGATCAGCCAGAGCGCTCGGATGCTCGTGGCCGGCCAAGCGCCGGGTCGCAAGGTCCATGTAAGCGGTGTTCCCTGGGATGATCCCAGCGGAGCTCGATTGCGGGAATGGATGGGAATCGAGGCCGAGGTGTTCTACGACGCCTCTCGAGTCGCCCTCCTGCCGATGGGCTTCTGCTACCCCGGCTCGGGTTCCTCAGGAGACAACCCGCCTCGTCGAGAATGCGCACCGGCCTGGCGAGCACCACTCCTCGGCGAGCTTCACGCGCTAGAGCTGACCTTGGTCATTGGGCGTTACGCCCAGGAGTACTACCTTGCAGACCTCGGACGCTCGGTGACCGAGACGGTGGCGAACTGGCGAGACTCGTGGCCCACGATCATTCCGCTGCCGCATCCAAGCCCTCGGAACAACGTGTGGCTCACGAAGAACCCTTGGTTT
>CAIUMH010000055.1 GCA_903900235.1 uncultured Actinomycetes bacterium | reverse complement strand
CTCCTGCCGACGTTCGATCCGACTGGTGAGGCAGCTCTTGATGCGCGTGGTCTCGAAGCAGTAGTTGCTGACCGCGAGAACCCTGACCGTTGGTGATCTACATCGATACCTCAGCGGCCGTGAAGCTCGTTCGGCTCGAAACACACAGCGAAGAACTTTCTCTCTGGATCAGAGGGCAGGTGAGTCCTGAGTTTGTTTCATCGGTCATCATCGAAGTCGAACTGCCGCGCGCCACAAGACGCAGTGCTCCAACCGATCTCGGCAGAGCAGGCGAAGTGCTGGACGGAATTGGCGTCGTCACGTTGTCTCCAGCCATCGTGACTCGGGCTGCTGGTTTTGACGAACGTGATCTTCGCTCGCTCGATGCCATTCACTTAGCCACGGCGGAACATGTCGCCAACACTGCGAAGAGTGAGTTCCTTGGATTCCTCGGCTACGACTCGCGCCTCTTGGAAGCTGCCCGAAGCATCGGCTTACCGGTGCTGGCTCCGGGCCTTCTTTGAACGTCCTTCGCAGACTGAAGGAGTCACCTGCGGCCCGAATCAGAAAAATTTGGTGGGCGAGGCGGGACTTGCTCCTCCTGAGGTGATCTCTCGATCGCCTCACTACCAAGCGACCCCTGATTGGGGAGCTTGGTTGTCATGACGTCACTGTACCCAGAGGGTGTTCGATGTCAATGGTCGGACGGTGACGGGCGTCGCGCCGTACGTGCCTCCCTCGACGAGGGGCGGGCTCGGGGGTCTAGGGCTCACCGCATTTGTTCTGTGGTGGTACAGACTCCCTCTGCCCGGCGCTCGACCTCGGATGGGATTGAGACCGGTGAGCTCCTCGCCGCCCACCGCCATGATGCACTGGCACTGGCGGCCTTCGTGGACATCGGCCTTGCCGGCGGATGGGGATCATGAGCGCACTGAGCGATGAGATGAGAGGAGCACGACGATGTGCCATGAGGTGACTTGCCGCACCTGCGGGAAGCCAGGTTGGGTCGGATGCGGTCAACACGTGGAGACGGTCTTGGGCCACGTCCCGGTCGAGGACCGCTGCAGTTGCGCGCAGGATCGACCCAAGCGACGCTGGTTTTCCCGGTCCTGACAACCTCAGGTCCCGCCGACCTCCTGGCCGGCGGGGAGGGCGACGATCTCGTAGTCCGGGTTGAGGATGACCGCCTGGCCTCCCTGCATGCCCACCATCCCGTCCACCATGAGTCGGGTGCCGCGCTCGAGCCCGGGAACGGTGGGCCGGCCGTGGAAGACCAGGGTGATGGCGCCGGTGGGGTCGGCCACGACGCAGCGCGTCTCGACGAAGTTCTCCCGTCGATTGATGGTGATCGACCGCACCCGACCGGCGATGTGTGCACGCTGGCGAAAGGTGAGATCGCCGATGGCCTCGGCACCCACCGATCGGGTCTCGAGGGTCAGATCAGCCTCGAGGTGAGGGTGCTGTCGGATCCCACCCGTCGCCACCGTGTCGTTGAGGCCGTGCTCGTCGATGGACAGCTGGTCGGCGTCGACCCAGTACGGGACGATGGTGGCCGCAGTCCTCGGCACGTGGGAGACAGCCTTGGAGATGGCATCCGCCGTGCGGTCGTGCAGGAGGCGCTGGAGTCGTGACTCCACGCCCCGTCGGGGCAGCATGACCATGCAGAAGAGCTGTGGATCGCGGACCGTGTCTGCCACCACTTCCAGCGCGGCTCGATCCAGCCGTCGGTCGTCGCACTCGACGATCTCGAGGCTGATGCCCAGTGTGGCCTGGCTGGGCTGGCCCCACAGGTCGGCCAGGTCGGCCGTGACCTTCGGGTCGATGTCGAAGTGGACTGCGCGCACCGAGTGCACGTTGAGCGTCTGGCAGTACTCGAGCGTCTTCTCGGTCGCCGCGTCGTAGCTGTCGACGAAGACGATGATGCGCTTGGAGCGCACCCCAGCACCAATCGAGGCAGCGGACTGGGTCCGTGCGGCAAAGGCCTGGTCCTCTCGTCCGTACTGCCGACGGATCCGGAGCAGGGCGACGTACATGATCGGCCCGACCACGGCGATGATCCAGGCTCCTTCCGTGAACTTGGCCAGGAGGAACACCACCACGACGACGGCCGTGACCGTGGCGGAGAGTCCATTGAGGGCCACCCCGAGCTGCCATCGGCCGGTGCGCTCCCGGCGGTGTTTGGCCACCATCCCCGCGCCGGCCAGGGTGAAGCCGGTGAAGACGCCGATGGCGTAGAGCGAGATCAGGCCGTTGACCTGAGCCTTGAAGACGATGATCAATGCGAGGGCCACGGCCCCAAGGACGATGATGCCGTTCGAGAAGGCAAGACGGTGTCCCCGCTTGGTGAGCTGGCGGGGCAGGAAACGGTCCCCGGCCACGTAGTTGGCCAGGAACGGGAAGCCGTTGAAGGACGTGTTGCCGCCGGTGTAGAGGATGAGCACCGTTGCAGCGAGGACCACGTAGTAGATGAGGTGTCCGACGCCATGGCTGCCGAACACAGCGAGGACCTCTTGGCTGACCACGGTCGGCGTGCCCTTGGCGTACGGCAGGGCGTGAGTCCAGGAGGCGAGGAAGGTGGTGCCGAGGAGCAGGAAGGCCAGGATGCTCGACATCACGGTCAGGGTGAATCGCGCATTGGTCGCCTCTGGCCGACGGAAGCTCGTGACGCCGTTGGAGATGGCCTCGAGGCCGGTCAGCGAGGACCCGCCGTTGGCATAGGCCCGCAAGAGGGTCAGGAAGGCCAGGCCCATCAGGATCCCGCTGCCCTGGGTGCCGAGTCGATGATCGACCAGCAGTGAGGTCGACGGTTGGGCGACCATCTGGAGGTTGCCAGCGACCTTTTCGACGACTCCGGTGATGATGGTGAGGCCGAGCATGGCCACGAAGAAGTAGGTCGGGACGGCGAAGAACGAGCCCGCCTCGCGGATACCCCTCAGGTTCCCGTAGATGAGCACCAGCACGACGCCGATGGTGATGGGGACGGTGAGGGGAACCAGGCTGGGGATGGCGCTGGTCAGCGCTGCCGTGCCGGCCGAGCACTGGACGGCCACCGTCACGATGTAGTCGATCATCAGCGCCACCGCCGCCACCTGGGCCACCCCGGGGCCGAAGTTGTCTCGTGCCACCACATAGGAGCCGCCTGCCGTCGTGTAGTTCTTGATCACGTCGAGGTAGGAGCTCGTGACGAGGAACAGCACGCCGATGATCACGAACATGATGGGCACGACCATGGCGAAGGCGGCGAGCCCGATGTAGGGCGTCAGCTGGGTGAGGATCTGCTCGGCGCCATAGGCCGAGGACGAGATGCAGTCCGGAGCGAGCACTCCAAGAGCGGTGAAGCGGTTGAGCCGCTCCCCGCCGAGCTGCTCGGTGACATAGGGGCGACCCAGAAGGACGCGCTTGACGCGGTAGCCGAACGATTCGGGAAAGACCGCGCTGACGTCAGCGTGCGAGGTCATGACCTTGGGTTTCGTGCTCGAGCCGTTGGATGTCGCCATGAGGTCGACGGTACGCAGGGCGGTGCTGTGAAGGCGTTGCCAACTCGCTGTTGAGCGTTAAGAAGGCGCTAAACCTCACGTCGGGGCGTCGGCTGTTCGGCGATGATGGCGCAGGAGGGTCCGCGACCGATGAGCAATCCGAGAGCAGCAGCGGTGGGTTCGGCCCCGCCGGCCTGCGACGACGACGCCTCCCCTGAGCTGCTCGTCGTCGGCGTGGCAGGCGCAGCCGGCGATGCCACGGTGGTCGGGCGCGCCGTGTCGATGGCTCGTCGGACCGGTGCCACGCTGGTCGGGGTTCACGTGGTCGGGGCCTCGGCAGCACCGGAGCGATCTGCGGACCTGTCTCTGGCCCGGACCCTCGTCGAGGCGGCGGGCGGCACCCTCCACGAGATCGCCGATGACGACATGGCGCGGGCGCTGGTCGATTTCGCCCGACGGCAGGGGGCCTCGCAGCTCATCCTCGGTGCGAGCCGGGCCCGCCATCGGGTTCCCCGACGGGACCTCGGCCGTCGGGTCCTGGCCATAGGCTCGGGCGTCGCCCTGATGCTCGTCCCCCACCACGAGGCGCACGACGCCACGGCCCCGCGCCGGCGTCGGGCCGGGCTCGGCTGGCGCCGGCGGGCGGCAGGGGCTGCGGCCGCAGCGGTCGTCCTGGCGCTGTTGACCGTGGGCTTCAGCGAGGTCCACACGACGTCGCCGATCTCGGTCGTGTTCCCCTGCTACCTGCTCACCGTGATCGGGGTGTCCTGGCTGTCCGGCTGGGCGGTGGGGATCGCCAGCGCGATCGCGGCCACCCTCCTCGAGAACTACTACTTCGTGCCGCCCACGCACACCCTGTCGGTCTACCGATCTGCCGACGTGGTGGCCCTGCTGGTGTTCCTCCTGTGCTCGCTCGGGGCCAGCGCCATGGCCAGCGCCTTCGCCCGGCGCTCCGAGCAGGCCAGGCGAGCGAGGGCAGAGGCGCGGATCCTGACCCGGGCCGCCGCCACCGTGGCGGTGTCGCCCGACGACCTGCTGCCGGTGCTCGACTCGCTGCGCACGGTCCTCGCCCTCGATCGCCTGGCGGTGGAGCGACGGGATTCGACCGGGTGGACCGACGAGCTCTCGGTGGGAGCCGCCGCAGCCGCGTCGCACAGCACCAGCCGCATCGCGCTCGGTGACGACCGACGCCTCGCGGTCACCGGCCACCCGCTCGACCATGAGGACCACCTCACCGTGTCCGTCTTCGCCGGGCGCCTCGCCGAGGCCTATGAGGCGACGCGCCTGCGCGAGGAGGCCGCGGCGCTCCAGGCCCTCGCCGAGGTCGACGCGCTCAGGACGGGGCTGCTCCGGGCGGTGTCCCACGACCTCCGGACCCCGCTCGCCGCGGTCCGGGCGAACGTCTCGGCGCTCCTCCTCGAGGACGTCTCCTGGTCCGCCGCCGAGCAGCGGGCGACCCTGGTGGCCATCGACCGCGATGTCGATCGCCTCACCAGGCTGATCACCGACCTGCTCGACGCCGGTCGCCTCGAGGCGGGCGTGGTCGTACCGCGCCTCGTGGAGGTGGCGCTCGACGATCTGGTGGCGACCGCGCTCGAGACCATCGACCTCCACGGTCGCAGGCTCGACATCCGGATCCCTGACGATCTGCCGCCGATGCGGACGGACCCGGACCTGCTCGAGCGCGTGCTGGCCAACGTGATCGCCAACGCCTGCAGCTTCAGCCCCGATGACCAGCCGGTGCGGATCGAGGCAGCGGTCGCCCCGGGTCGGATCGAGGTTGTGGTCAGCGATCGTGGTCCGGGCATCCCGGCGGGCGATCGGGCTGAGGCCATCGCTCCGTTCCGCCGGCTCGATGATTCCGGCGCTGGCACGGGGCTCGGCTTGTCGGTGGCCCACGGGTTCCTCGCCGTCCTCGGTGGGTCGCTCCACCTCGAGGAGACCCCGGGAGGGGGGCTCAGCGTGGTGATGGAGATCTCGTGAGCGCAAGCGCCAATGCCCCGTGCATCCTCGTGGTCGACGACGAGCCGCAGATCCTCCGGGCGCTGCGAACGAACCTCGAGGCTCGCGACTACCGGGTCCTCACGGCCTCGACGGGCCGAGAGGCGATGATCGCGCTCGCCGACCAGAGCCCGGACCTGCTCCTCCTCGACCTCGGCCTGCCGGACCTCAGCGGGATCGAGGTGCTCGCCAGCCTGCGGTCGTGGTCGGACATCCCGGTCATCGTGGTCTCCGCCCGGACGAGCGACCCGGACAAGATCAGTGCCCTCGACCTGGGAGCCGACGACTACCTCACCAAGCCCTTCTCCATGGGCGAGCTGCTGGCCCGAGTGCGAGCGGCCCTGCGTCGGCACGTGTCGATCGACCTCTCTCCGGTGTTCGCGACGGAGGACTTCGCCATCGACTTCGCCCGTGGCGTGGCGGAGACCGGCGGCCAGGAGGTCCACCTCACCCCGACGGAGTGGAAGATCGTGACCGTCCTGGTGCGATCCGAAGGCCGGCTCGTCACCCAACGCCAGCTGCTCGACGAGGTGTGGGGCGAGGAGTTCGAGAACGAGTCGGGCTATCTGCGGGTCCACATGACCCACATCCGCCGCAAGCTCGAGCCGATCCCAGCCCAGCCGCGGTACTTCCGCACCGAGCCAGGGATCGGCTATCGGTTCTCACGCACGACCGCGGCGCCAGGATTGCGGCTCTGAGACGCCCGTCTGACGGTTCGATCGGCGACAGGGTCGCTGGGCTTCGAGCTCGAGTCCATGGGGTGTCCTGGGCTGAACCGTCCGAGGCGCGCTCATCGGTTCAATCGGCACCGCACAGTCTTTGCTGGAGCTGTCGTCAGCCTCAGACGCAGTGGGTGTGCCGGCTGTTCGTGGGTCAGAAAGGAAGCTCGACGTGGAGTTGGTTGCACCAGCCTCGGGCTCCGGGACCATTGAGGTCACAGCAGGAGCTGCCGCCAGGTGGCCCCTTGGCCGTTCCGGTCTTTGCCGGAGCGACAAAAAAGTCACTCAGGAGTGGGCGAGGCGGGACTTGAACCCGCACATCCTTTCGGACACTGGAACCTGAATCCAGCGCGTCTGCCTATTCCGCCACTCGCCCGTGTCGATCGAATGACTCTACCCGATGGGGCTAGCGCCCCTAGGAGGAATCATCAGTCGAGTCGCTGCGACTGCAGGCCGAGGCGCCGAAGAAACCAGCGACCGAGCCGGTTGGGACGAGGCTCGACGCCATGGTGCGACTTGTCGTGCGCCTCTCGGCCCGGGCTATGTCCGGAGGTACCACCGAGGCCAGCGAGCGGGATCGTGTTCGGTTCCTCGCCGCGGGGCACCTTCGGGAGGTGTTCGTGCGGCTTGCGTTGCTTGTCTCCGGAGGATCCCATGTCCCCATCATGGCGGAGCCGGTGCCTCGGTGGGTGCCAGTCGGGTGGGTAGAGTTGGCTCACCATGGGGCTCAAGAGGTTTGAAGAGCGTCTCGAGCGTCTTGTTGAAGGATCATTCGCCCGGCCGCTCCGCAGCAGCCTGCAGCCGGTCGAGATCGGTCGTCGACTCACGCGCGAGATGGATTTGGCACGGCGGGTTGGACCGCGGGGTCACCTGCTTGCCCCGAACTCCTTCCGCATCACGATGTCGGCCGACGATATCGATCGGTTCGAAAGTTACATCGACGCCCTCGCCAAGGAATTGGCCGAGACCGCCCGACAGCATGCCCAGCTCGAGGGCTATGCACTTCTCGGTCCTGTCGAGGTCGATCTCTTCGAGTCTGCGTCGATGAAGGCAGGCCAACTGGCCATCGTCGGCGAGGTGCTTGAGGGTGTCGAGGTGTGCGACCTTGTCCTGATCGACGGCCAACGGGTCCGGATTTCTGAGCGGCCCATCGTGCTGGGTCGTCAGCCCGACTGCGACGTCGTCCTCGACGATTCGAATGTCTCGCGTCGACACGCAGAGATCGCGCTGCGGGACGGGGAGATCGTCTTGACTGACCTCGGATCGACCAACGGCACCAAAGTCAATGGGACCCCAGTCCGATCGAGGGTCCTCGTTTCGGGTGATGCGGTTCAGATTGGGTTGTCTCGGATGACGATCGAGGAGGCCTGATCACCGTGGATGTGATCGCTGCGGCGTCGAATTACCAAGCCATCATCCGACCCCTGCAGTGGTTCGTCGTGGTCATCATCTTCCTGTTCTTCCTCCGGGTCGTCCGTGCGGTCTATGTCGAGACTCGACCGGGTGGACGCCGCAAGGATCGACGCCAGGGCGGATCGCGTCGTGCACTCACGCTCGAGGTGATCGAACCAATGGAGCGCCAGGGTGAGCGATTCACGCTGGCGTCGGGCACCGAGATGTCGATTGGTCGTTCTTCGATGTGCGAAATCGCCATCGCCGACGATGTCTACTCCTCCACGGTCCACGCCAAGGTCAAGGCGGACGGCACGCAGCTTGTGATCGAGGACCTCCACTCCACGAACGGCACCTATGTCAACACCGAGCGAGTGGTCGTCCCCACCCGCCTCGCACGAGGTGACGTGGTCCAGGTGGGCGGGACCATCTTCGAGGTCACCCGATGACCCTGCTTCGCGCAGGGTCTGCCAGTGATGTCGGCCGGCGCCGGTCGGTCAACCAGGACGCCGTTCTGACCACCTCGAAGCTGTTCGTCGTCGCGGACGGGATGGGTGGGCATGCCGCCGGTGACATCGCCGCCACGATGGCGGTGGGCACCGTTGAGGCGGCCGGCGAGCGACTCGGCTCAGAAGAGTCATTCTCCGCCGCCATCGCCGCCGCCAACGCGGCCATCTATCAGGCCAGCCTTGATGACCCATCGCTGGCCGGCATGGGCACAACCTTGGTCGCCGCCTGCTTGCTCGGCGGCACAAGCGGGGATCGATTGGTGGTCATGAACATCGGTGACTCGCGGGCCTATCGCTTCCGATCCGGCGTGCTCACGCAGATCACCGAGGATCACTCGATGGTTGCTGAGATGGTTCGCCGCGGCGAGCTCGGCGCCGAGGAGGCGGAGGTCCACCAGCAACGGCACGTCATCACGCGTGCCCTAGGTCTCGAACCCCAGGTCGCAGTCGATACCTTCGCGGTGCCACTGCGCAAGGGTGATCGGATTCTCTTGTGCAGCGACGGCCTGACCGACGAGGTGGACAACGAGGAGATCGCCAGGGCCCTCTCGACGGTCTCAGAGCCCCAGGCCGCCGCCGATGACCTCGTCGCTCGAGCCAACGCCCACGGTGGCGCCGACAACATCAGCGTTGTCATCGTCGACGTCCTCCTCGCTGATGACGCCCCGGAGGAGGCCACCCAAGCGCACAAGGAGGTCTCGACGGCCATCGCGTCGGCTCGTCCGGTCGCGGCCACAGGAATCACAACCGGTGCGCCCGCCGATGAGGGATGGATCGCCCGCAGGCGTCGGCTCGGAATCCCGCGCACGGTCACCTTCCGGGTGCTGGCCTTCATCGTCTTGGTGGCAGCGGTCTGCTGGGGCGCTTGGGCCTTCGTGCGCTGGTACGCCATGAGCACGTACTTCGTCCAGTCCACCGACGGGCAATCGATCGTGATCTATCACGGCCGACCCGGCGGGGTCCTGTGGTTCGAGCCCCAAGTCGAGACGGTCTCGGCCACCACTCTTGGTGACGTCCTACCGAGCCGGGTCAAGAAGCTCAGTCACGGCGTGGTTGAGCCTTCGCTTGAGGCAGCCAACCGGTACATCGCCAATCTCGCCGACGAGAAGCGCAACACCACAGCGATCCAACCCTCGACGACACCCAAGGTGACCGTCCCGTCCACCCAACCGGTCATGGCCCCCCCGTATGTCGGTGGTGCCACCACCGCGACGACGGGTGGGTCGGTGGGCATCACCACGACCTCCACGCCGGCCACGACGACAACGGCCGGCTGACCCAGATGGGAAAGCGGATCCGGATCATGGCGATGGTGATGATGCTGCTCTTCGGCGCTGTCCTCGTCCAGGCGGCCAACATCCAGTTCCGACAGGCCAACAAGCTGGCCACTGATCCGAAGAACCCTCGGAACGTCCAGGCTCGACTGAGCCTCGGCCGAGGTGACATCTTCGCCGGTGACGGCTCGGTCCTCGCACACTCGATCAAGACGCCGACGGGGGTCTACAAGTATCAGCGCCAATATCCGATGGGCCAGTTGATGGGACAGATCACCGGATTCGACTCTCCCATCTACGGAAAGTTCGGCATCGAGGCTCAGTACAACTCGCTCCTGTCGGCCCATGCCCAGCCAGCGCGCTCGATCTCCCAGATCCTTTCACCGACCACCTCGACCGACTCGGTGGCCCTTACGATCCTGCCGTCGCTCCAGAAGCTCGCCGCTCAGCAGCTGGCCGGCCGCAATGGCGCGGTGGTGGCGATCAATCCGTCCAACGGTGCCGTGCTGGCGATGTACGCAAACCCCACCTATGACCCGACGCCGTTGGCCGCCCCATCGACGACGGTCGAGCGCGATGCCTGGGCTGCTTATCAGGTGAAGAATTCAGCGGGCTACGCCCCTCTGGTGGCGCTGACGTATCAGCGCAGCTTCCCGCCGGGCTCCACCTTCAAGGTGGTCACCTCCTCGGCCGCCTACGACTACCGACCCGACCTCGCTGCCAAGTACTACCCAGATGCCTCCTCGATCGCCTTGCCCAACACCAACCTGCGGCTCCAGAACTACGGGGGCGGGACATGTGGTGGCACCGTGGCGACCATGCTCCCGCCGTCGTGTGACACCGGCTTCGCCGAACTTGGGATGGACCTCGGCGCTGACATCATGTGGAAGCAGGCATCGGGCTTCGGGTTCGATGCCCGACCCCCGCTCGATCTCCCGGGTGTGGCGACATCGAACTTCCCCCTCCCAGCCACCCTCAAGAACAACGACGCCTTCTTGGCCTATGACTCGATCGGCCAGCACGATGTCACCGCAACGGCGTTGCAGAACGCGCTCTTGGCCGCCGGAATCGCCAACAATGGCATCGTCATGACCCCGCACCTGCTGCGCGAGGTTCGGGACAAGGAAGGGAACCTCGTCCGGCGCTTCACTCCACTCAAGTGGCTCACGGCAACGACTCCGCAGACGGCTGCTCAGCTCTCCACCCTCATGCAGCAGGTGGTGACACAAGGAACGGCGGCGGGCGTAGGGTTCCTGCCGGCCAACGAGGTGGCCGCCAAGACCGGAACCGCTCAGACCGCTGCGGGCGCAGTGAACACGAGCACCGATGACTGGATGATCGCCTTCGCCCCGGCCTCTCATCCGACGATTGCGATCGCGGTGATTCTGCCCGACCAGACCCTGTCGGCGACGGGTGCCGAGCTGGCCGGACCGGTGATGCGGTGCATGATTGAAGGCTCCCTCGCTGCCGCTCTGGGCCAGCCGGTGACCAACACTGCGACCACGTGCGAAGGATGACCGTTATGTGCTCACCATCTCGACGGCCCAGCCGCTCTAGGCTAAGCGCCTGATGGAACCCGTCGCCGAGCCGCGTGTCTTCTCCGACCGCTACGAGATCACCCATCTGATCGCACGCGGTGGGATGGCGCAGGTCTATCGCGCGATCGACCGCCAGCTCGATCGGGTCGTCGCGCTCAAGGTCCTCTTCGCCGAGCTGAGTGTCGACTTGACCTTCGTCGAGCGTTTCAAGCGCGAGGCCCAGAACGCGGCGCGCCTGAGCCACCCAAACATCGTCCCGGTCTTCGACTGGGGCGAGGACGACGGGACCTACTTCATCGTTATGGAGTACATCGACGGCGAAGCGCTCTCGCAGACCTTGCGCGATGGCGGACCGATGGCACCGACCCGGGCCGCCATCATCGCCGCCAATGTGGCCGCCGCGCTGGCCTATGCCCACCGCAATGGCGTGGTCCACCGAGACATCAAGCCCGGCAACGTCCTGCTGACAGCCGACGGCCTTGTCAAGGTGACCGACTTCGGGATCGCCCGGGCACTCAACACCGAGGAGGGCCTGACCCAGGCTGGCTCGGTCATGGGGACGGCCACCTACTTCTCCCCGGAGCAGGCGGAGGGACGGGCCGTCGATGCGCGCAGCGACGTCTACTCCCTCGGCATCGTGCTCTACGAGATGCTGATCGGGCGTCCACCCTTCCAAGGCGACTCGCCGGTGGCGGTGGCCTCCAAGCACGTACGCGACCAAGTGCCGCTCCCGCGTGACCTCAAGGCGGATGTCCCGGCACCCATCGAGGCGGTCTGCATGATGGCGCTGGCCAAGCGCGTCGATGCTCGCTACCAGTCGGCCGACGATATGCGCGCCGACCTGCTCCGATTCGTGGACGGCAAGCCGGTCGTGGCTGACGACCCGGTGGCCGCCGCCGCCGCATCGGTCAGTGCGACGACCATGATGGATGCGGTCAACGCCACCCAAGCGGTCCCGATCTTCCCTGGCCCCCGGACCGACATCGCCCGTCGCAAGAATCGCCGTCCGATCTGGCTTCTGCTGCTCGTCGTGGCGGTCTTGGCGCTGGCCGGAGCCGGGATCGCCCTCGCCGTCCACGCCGGCTCTTCGAAGGGTCCGAGCAACATGCCGGACGTGGCGGGCCTGACGCTCACCCAGGCCACGGCTCAATTGAAGTCCGTTGGGCTCGACGTCGGCACGATCACCCTGCGCGATTCAGCCAAGCCCGCCAACACAGTCCTGTCGACCAACCCGCGCTCAGGCGTCCCCGTAGCGCGGGGCACTCGGATCGACATGAACGTGTCCAATGGCTCAGGGGCCCAGAAGGTCAGCGTGCCCAATATCCAAAGCTTGGCCCTCGCCGACGCCGAAACCAAGCTGCAGGCCGAGGGCTTGACCTTCAAGGTCACGACCGCGTCATCGAACCCGCAGAATCTGCCACCCAACACGGTGGTCTCCCAGGACCCGCTGGCGGGCACCTCGGTGTCGAAGGGCACGACGGTGACGCTCACGATCGTTGCCCAGCCCAACACGGTGGCAGTGCCGTCGGTGGCAGGGATCTCGGTGAGCGATGCCAGCGGGTTGATCGGCCAGCAGGGCCTGAGTGTCGGGTCAACCTCGACGGCCTGCTCCAACAACTATGCCAAGGGCATCGTGACCGGCTCGAGTCCGTCGGGGGGCCAGCAGGTCAACCCGGGGTCGGCGGTCAACCTGACGGTCTCAAGCGGATCGTGCCAGATCGTCATCCAGAACGTGATCGGCATGAGCCAGGGATCGGCCATATCGACGCTGCAGGGTCAGGGCCTGGCAGTTTCGGCCACGACCGCCACCACGGGGTGCGCAGCGACCAATGTCGGCGTCGTCGTGAGCCAGTCCCCGGCTGGTGGAAGCTCGGTCGAGGCTGCGTCGTCGGTGACCATCGGGGTGTGCCCAGCGACGCCGCCGACGAGCTCGACGACGACCACGACCTCCTAGAGGTCAGTCGCCGGCACACTCAAGGAACGTGGCCAGCAGCTGCGGTCCGAGCGGTGAGAGGATCGACTCGGGGTGGAACTGCACCCCATGGATGTTGAGGGATCGGTGGGCCACGCCCATGATCACCCCATCCGCCGTCGTGGCCGTGACCTCAAGAACCTCGGGAACGGTCGTGGGGTCGATCACCAGCGAGTGGTAGCGGGTGGCGGTGAACGGGTCAGGGAGACCGGTGAAGACACCGGTTCCCTGGTGGTGAATCTGCGAGGTCTTGCCGTGCATGAGCGTCGGGGCGGCCACGATCTCGCCCCCGAAAACCTGGCCGATGGCTTGGTGACCGAGGCAGACCCCAAGAATGGGGATCTCCCCGCCTAGGTCCTCGATCACCATGCAGGTGATACCGGCATCCTCTGGACGGCCCGGACCCGGAGAGAGCACGATGGCATCAGGGGCGACCGCTCGGATCCCGGCGATGTCAATGGCATCGTTGCGGAACACCGTGATCTCGGCCCCGATCTCGCCGAGCTGCTGGACGAGGTTGTAGGTGAACGAGTCGTAGTTGTCGATGATCAGGACGCGCCGAGCCACGAGCACGAGGTTAGACGCACCCGTGTGGCCTGTCGGCGGTGGCTAGAGTCCCCTGCATGGCCAATAGCAACGGACCGGGTTCCTCCTCGCAGCGCGGGCGGTCGGCACGAGGACGAACGACCCCGAAGGGATCACCTGCCCGCACCGCCGCCCTCGGGCGCTATGTCGATGCGGAGGAGTCGGGTCGCTACACCCGGGCCATCCCGAAGGACACGAAGGTGAGCCCTCGCTGGTACGGGCCGCTGATCCTGGCGCTGATGATCCTCGGCGTGCTGGTCATCTTGCTCAACTACCTGAGCGTCTTCGGCACACCAACGGGCTGGGTCCTGCTTGCTGGTCTGGTCATCATCGCGGCCGGGTTCGTCCTCGCCACCCGATATCGATAGCTGCTCGGTCGCGACGACGGCCGCACGTCCGGCCCGAGGGGCTGGGGTGCGGCCGTGGTCTGCCGTGAGTGGCGATCAGCCGAGGCGCTCGATAATCGTGCCGTTGGCGAGTCCGCCGCCCTCGCACATTGTCAGCAGGCCGTAGCGGCCGCCGGTGCGCTCTAGCTCGTTGAGCAGGGTGGCTGTTAGCTTGGCTCCCGAGGCGCCGAGCGGGTGGCCGAGGGCGATGGCCCCGCCGTTCACGTTGACCTTGGACAAGTCGGCACCAGTCTCCTTCTGCCAGGCCAGGACCACCGGGGCGAATGCCTCATTGATCTCGATGAGATCGATGTCGTCGATGGACATGCCCGTCTTGGCGAGGAGCTTCTGTGTCGCGGGGATGGGGCCGGTGAGCATGGTCACCGGGTCGACGCCAGCCAGCGAGAAGGCGTGGAAGCGAGCCCGAGGGGTGAGGCCAAGCTCCTTGGCCTTCTCCTCGCTCATGATCAAGACCGCGGCCGAACCGTCGGTGATCTGCGAGGAGTTTCCTGCGGTGATCTTTCCGTCTTCACGGAAGGCTGGCTTGAGCCTGCCGAGGGACTCGACGCTCGAGTCAGGCCGGATGCCCTCGTCGCGGGTCATCATCTCTCCGGTGCCCTGGCCGTTTTCATCGCGGATCTCGACCGGGATGATCTCCGCATCGAAGCGGCCCTCAGCAGTGGCCTGGGCGGCCCGGCGGTGGGACTCGGCGCTGAAGGCATCGAGGTCCTCGCGGCTCAGTCCCCACTGGTCGGCGATCATCTCGGCGCCGTCTCCTTGGCTGGCGAGCTTGTAGCGGGTCATCACCCGGGGGCCGAAGGGGAAGCCCTTCTCGCGGACGACCGAGGTGCCCATTGGAGTGCGGGTCATCGCCTCGACGCCGTGGGCCACCACGATGTCGTAGACGCCGGCCATGACGCCCTGAGCAGCGAAGTGCATGGCCTGCTGCGAGGATCCACACTGGCGGTCGATGGTGGTGGCCGGAACCGACTCGGGCCAGCCGGCGGCAAGGACGGCCGAGCGACCCACGTTGAGCGACTGCTCGGAAACCTGCATGACGCAGCCGGTGATGACATCATCGACGAGCACAGGGTCAAGGTTGTTGCGCTCAGCGATGGCCTTCAGGGTCTCTGAGGCCAGGTCCACGGCGTGCCAGTTGCTCAGCTGGCCTCCGCGCTTGCCACCGGGGGTGCGGATGGCATCGACGATCACGGCGTTGGGCATGGGTGCTCCCTTCGTTCCGGCGACATCGTGCCTGCCGGTCTGGTGCTCACCCTAGTGCTCGAACCCTCGTCTGGCTCTCCAGATGGCTAGGGTGCCAAGGCGTGAGCGACGTCTTCAAGAACATGGATCGATGGCTCGGCGACGGCGGGATGCCGATCATCGGCGCGGTGGGGGGATCGTTCGATGCCTATGGCGTCGACGGCGAGGATCTCGGTTGGGTGGATGGTGCCTTCGTGCCGACCGTTTTGGCCTGCAACCCCCATGGGATCGTCCAGGCGGGGGTGCATGCCGTGCTCCTCGATGCTGCGATCAACTTCGCCATCAACGCGGCCCTCTCCGGCCGCGATCGCACCAAGGCCACGCTCGAGCTCAAGATCGAGACCATGCGTCCGGCCCTTCTCGAGCAGCGGTATGTCGTGCGGGGCGATGTGGTCCGGATGGCGCGACAGGTGGCGTACGGCGAGGGTGTCGTGCGCAACGATGACGGCGAGATCGTGAGCCGAGCCACGGCGACCTTCTTGCTGCACCGACCTTCCGCTTGACCCTTGCGCTCTGCCGCCAGAGCGTCGAGGCGCTCCACGGTCAACGGGGCCAGGTGGCTCCCACGGCCAGGAGTGACGCGTCGAAGAGGGCGGCGGCCAGCCCACGGTCGACGGCCAGCTTCGAGGCGCTGACCGGGACCGGATCCCCCCAGAGCTCCATCAGTCCGTCGGGGCCCACGTAGCCGCCGGCGGGGATGGCGGGGTCGAGGGCGGCCCGCAGGGTCGGCAGAGCGCCGCGAGCGGTCCGCTGGCCGAGGTGGCGACCGGCGAACGCCCCCAGGCGCTTCGACAGCTCACCTCGGCCCTCTACGGGGCCCTTGGCAGCGAGCTCCGAGCGTGACCAACCGGGGTGGGCAGCGCGGATCGACACCGAGGAGCCCGACGCTCGCAACCGTCGGTCCGCCTCGAAGCAGAACAGCAGGTTTGCCAGCTTCGACGACCCGTAGGCGGCCTGCGGCGACTGTCCGGTCACGTCGAGGGGCGCCGAGGCGCTCAGGCGGCCCTGGCGGTGCATGTTGGACGAGACCACCACGATTCGGCCTCCGGTTGACTCGAGGGAGCCGAGCAGGTCAGCGGTCAGGGCAACGTGGCCGAGGTGGTTGACGGCCATCTGTCGCCGACCACCGTCGGGGCCCGACAGGGCCATCACGCCGGCATTGTTGACCAGGAGGTCGATCCCATCGGTCGTTGAATGGATCGTCGCTGCCGCCTCCGCCACCGAGCCGAGGTCCTCGAGCTCGAGTTCGACGATGACGGGCTTGGGACCCGGTCCCGAACTCTGGAGCTCGGTGGCTACTGCTTCGGCCTTGGAGGGGTTCCGGCACGCCATGATGACCGTGGCACCCTTGGCCCGCAGGGCCCGAGTGGTCTCGAGACCCAGGCCACTGCTCGACCCCGTCACGACGGCAGTAAGGCCGTCGAGGCTCGATACCGCATCGATTGACCAGTGCTCTGCCATCAGGCTCCTCCTTGGTAGGTATCTGGGTCCATCGACCTTCGTCGGTGACGTGCCGAGGCAGGACCATGGCGATCACGCCTGCTGTGCAATCCCCGCGTGCCCTCTTTCCAACATAGGCCTTGAAGGGGCACGTGACTCGGGGATCATGATCCCCGAGATGGCTGATCACCAGATGTGCACGCAGTCGATCACGGTCAGGAGCGCAGTGTCGAACGAGAAGCACGCCCGGCGCCCCGGGATCCGCAGAGCGGCACGGTTCTTCGGTCCGTTGGCGGTCTTGGCTCTGCTCTCCCAGGTCATCGCGACGCTGGTGGCGCCAGCAGGGATCTACTACCCAAACTCGTTTTGCTATGTCGTGCTACCCCATGGGGCACCCAGCGTCGGCCTGGCTATGCCGGCGTGCCGGCTCCCGACATGAACTGCTCGGGATCGACCGAGATGAACAGCGCTTCGGATTCGGCGATCAGCGTGTCGCCGGCCCGGACCTCTGCGGTCATGGAGATCTTGCGGCCTCGCCATTCGGTGGCCCGGGCCCGACCGATCAGCTCGACACCCAGCGGTGTCGGGTTGCGGTAGGTCACCGTCAGGCGACCAGTGAAGGCTGGGGTGCCGATGATCCCGAGGACCTGGCCCATCAACTCGTCGATCAGTGCGGCCATCACGCCTCCGTGGGCTCGACCGGGCGCGCCCTCGAAGGCGGGTCCCAGGGTCACGCGCATGAGGGCCTCGTCACCGTCCTTCCAAAGTGAGGCGCCGATGCTCATGGGGTTGGCCTTTCCCGAGACCACCGAATCGGAGAACAGCGCCTTGGGGGACTCGTCCTCGCCATGGGGCTCCGGCATGGAGAAGTCGGCAGTGGCCTTGAAGGGATGGATCCGGGCCGGCTGGCCTTCGAGCGACGAGGCCATGGTCTCGGCGATGGCGGTGATCTCGGCCAAGGTGGCGAGGTCGGCGCGGTGCGCCATGAGGGCGTGATTGAGCCGCCGGAGCGCGGTCGCCGCCCCGATGCGGGCCTGGGACTCCTCGAGCGGCGTGCTCACGCGCTGGAGGTGTGGGCGTCGGCCACGGCGAGGGCCCGGTCGAGGCGCTCGAGGGCCTCGGTGGCCTCGGCATCGGAGATGGTGCAGGGGGGGACGACGTGCACCCGGTGGTAGTTCACGAAGGGCAGGAGCCCCTCGGCGCGCAGGGCGGCGGTGAGCTCGGCCATGGCCGGGCTGGTGCCGCCGTAGGGGGCGAGCGGCTCCCGGGTCTCGCGGTCGACGACGAGGTCGAGCGCCCAGAAGACGCCTGTGCCCCGGACCTCGCCGATGGCGGGGTGGCGCTCGGCGAGGCGGGCGAGGCCCGGACCGAGGATGTCGGCCCCGATGTGACGGGCGTGGTCTATGACCCCCTCCTCGGCCATGGCCTCGAGGGTGGCCACGGCGGCGGCGCAGGCGAGCGGGTGGCCCGAGTAGGTCAGGCCGCCGGGGTAGGCGGCCTGGGCGAAGGTCTCGACGATGGGTGCGGACACGATGACCCCACCGAGCGGCACGTAGCCGGAGTTGACGCCCTTGGCGAAAGTGATGAGGTCGGGGACGACCGACTCGCGGTCGATGGCCAGCCACTCACCGGCCCGCCCGAAGCCCGCCATGACCTCGTCGGCGATGTAGATGATGCCATGGCGGTCGCAGAGCTCGCGCACGCCGGCGAGGTATCCGGCCGGCGGGATCATGATCCCGGCGGTGCCGGGGATGGTCTCGAGGATGATGGCGGCGATGGTCGAGGGGCCCTCGAGGAGGATGGTCTGCTCGAGGTGGGCGAGCGCCCGCTCGCACTCCTGCTCCTCGGTCTCGGCGGAGAACACGCTGCGGTAGAGGAAGGGTCCGAAGAAGTGGACGATGCCCTGGGCACCCTGGTCGGAGGGCCAGCGACGGGGGTCGCCGGTCAGGTTGACGCTGAGCAGCGTGCCGCCGTGGTAGCTGCGGTAGCGGGAGAGAACCTTGTGGCGTCCGGTGTGGAGCCGGGCCATGCGCACGGCGTGCTCGACGGCCTCGGTGCCGCCGTTGGTGAAGAACACGTGGCTGAAGCCCTCGGGGGCCCGGTCGACGATGAGCGAGGCCGCCTGGCCGCGGACGTCGTTGGCGTGCTGGGGGGCGATGGTGCAGAGCCGGGCCGCCTGCTCCTGGATGGCCGCCACGACCCTGGGGTGCTGGTGGCCGATGTTGGTGTTGACCAGCTGGCTCGAGATGTCGAGGTACGTGTTCCCGTCGTAGTCGGCGACCCAGCTCCCCTGGGCGCTGGCGATGGCCAGCGGGTTCAGGGTGGCCTGGGCGGACCAGGAGTGGAAGACGTGGCCGCGGTCGTCAGCGAGGACGGCAGCCTTGGCGGTGGGATCGGTGATCGGCTCCATGGCACAAGAGTCTGCCACCGCTCGTGCCCGACCCCGGCGTGGCCCCCGGCGAGCGGCTCAGGTGCTTGCGAGGCGCTCGAGGCGGGCCAGGATGGCGGCGATCTTGTCGTCCTGGGCTTGCAGGTGGACCTGGATCTGCTTGGCCTCCTCGAGGACGGCGGCGGCGTCGTCGTAGGTGGCCTTCGCCCGGGCGTCGGAGCCGGTCGCCTGGATGTTCTGGCCCACGATGATGATGGAGAGCAGGACCAGCTGGAGGAAGGTCTGCGCCACCCAAGCGATGAGGCTCAGAGGGTGCACTGAGGGTCCGGAGAAGGTGTCGTGGATCGCCTGGGGGAGCCCGACGAGGGCGATCACTGCGAAGGCATAGGCACACCACATCGTCCCGACGCCGCTGGTGATCTTGATGGCCAGCCAGGCGTTGACGCGGCTGGCACGGCTGGCATCGGGTGCGGGGGCTGCCGACTCGATGACCTTGGGCGGGCCGATCACGGCGCGCTCCTCGATCCTTGGGTGGGGGGTGTATTGGTAGTCGACCTGGTGCTCGCTGGGCATGGGCGCTCCTCGGCTGGGCTCTGCTGTGACGGTAGCCGGGCCGTGTGCCACCAAAGCGGATCACCGAGGTCGGGCCACCACCGACGGTCGGGGTGGTCGGCCCAGCCGGGCGATACGCAGGGTCGGCGGCACGCTGATCGCCACGCCGAGGAGGGTGAAGGCCAGACGGTCGAGCGAGACGCCGAGGACCGAGCGCCCCGGGGCGTTGATCAGCACAACGGCCGGGGTCAGGGCGGCGATCCCTACCCAGGAGGGCTGGCGGGAGATGAGCAGCAGGTGGATGGCCACCACCATCAGCGTGGTGTCGATCATGACGTCGGCGACGGGGTTGGTGGCGAGGAGGCCCAGGCCGATGGCGGCGACCATGCTCACCAGGGTCCCCGAGACCCGCTGCGCACCCCTGCTGAAGGCGCCATCGAGGTCGGGCTGGGTGATCGCCACAATGGAGATCAGCAGCCAGGCGCCGGCCAGGCCGGGCCAGAGAACCAACGTCGCTCAGGCGGCGATTCCCGAGGCCACGCCGACGACGACTGCGGAGACGTCGGCGACGCGGTCGGTCCGGTCCGTCGGCGGGGCGATCGGCGGGACCCGTCGCAGGATCGGACGGACCACGAGCACCAGGGTCCAGACGATGGCGACGAGGGAGATGCCGACGGCGACGAGCGCGTCGAGAGCCGGGCCGTCGCCGAGGCCGTCGTCCGGGGGAAAGGTCAGCAGCACCGACGGGGTGAGCGGGACCATGCGCACCTGGTTTTCGAGTCGCGTGCGCGCGGCGAGCCCGGAGAGGGCGACGACGCTGCCGAAGAACACCCCGCCGGCCACGGGGTGGCCGTGGAGGAGGATGGCGGCACCACCGAGCAGCGGCACCACCACCACGGCACCGAGGATGAGCCGGCGGTTGCCGGTGACCCCGACGCAGACGGCGGCCAGCGCACCGTAGGTCCAGGGGAACACGTTGAGGTGAGGCAGGAGCTACAGGGCGACGATCGCCGGCAGGGCGATGTCCAGCACGGCGAGGGCCAGGAGACCGAGGTGCTCGGCACGCAGCTCGCGCCCTATGGCACCCTCCGCCGCGCCGAGCCCTCGCTTACCGGACGGCCCCGGTGAGCCGCCCCCACCAGTGGCGCCACGATCGGTCGGCGGACCGGACGAGCTCGGTCGCGGCCTCGCGTAGCGACAGGTGCAGGGGTCGCTCCGCCATCCACGGGTGGGCGAGGTCGCGGGGCCATGGGCGGTCCGGGGGCACGGGGTACTCCACGCCAGCGGCGACGAAGAGAAAGGTGTTCTGCTTGTACCAGGTCGGGACCGCGGGATCCCCCCAGAGCGAGGGTCGGATGGCGTCCATGCAGCGGTAGCCGGCGGCGGCGAAGTGCTGCTCCCACCATGATGGCCACTGCTCGTTGACGTGGTGGAGGCCGCCCTGCCCCTTGACGGCGGCGGAGAAGAGCACCACGTCGCCGTGGCGCACGAGCGATCGCACGAACTGCTCGGCACGGTCCTCGGCGAGGTGCTCGGCCACCTCGAGGCTGGCCACCAGGTCGAAGCGCCGGCCGAGGTCGAAGGGCTCCGCGAGGTCGGCGCGCTGGAGCAGCGAGGGGTCGCACTGCAGGAGGGCGGCGTCGAGGGCCCCGTCGTCGAGGCCGCGGAGGTCGGTCACCCCCCGGTCGGCGAAGGCGGCGAGCAGGGTGCCCGCCCCACAGCCGACGTCGAGGACCGACCCGGGTGGCCGGACGCCGACGAGGAGCGCGGCGATGCGCTCGGCCGCCACCCGGGAGCCTTCGAGCTGCCCGCGGTAAAAGGCCCCGTCGTACGGCGTGCGTGCCATGGACGGATCTTAGGTGTGGCCAGGTCCCCCTCACTGATGATGACGGCTCCGAGGCCGATCGACGACCACGGATAACATCGGCCCTGCTGACCCCTCGGCCGTTCACCCCGTTCTCGGAGGCGTGCCGCGCCCTCCCGGTGCACGCCGACGACGCCTACAACGTGCCCGAGTAGGACCCCGCCCCCGCCGAGCTGTGGTCGGTGCTCCTCATTGCAGCGACCCCGCGTGTGGTGAGCAACCTGCTCGGCGACGGCCCGCGCCAGACCTGCCGGGCCGGCGTGCCCCTCGAGTTCCTGAGCTTCAAGCTGATGCCCGGTGGGAGGGACCGATAGCGGCGCTGGCACCTCCCCGCCTCGGGGCTGCGCGACTGAGCGCGCCAGGCCACGCGGCTCGTGCTCCGGGACCCGGAGTGGGCCGCGGTCGACCACTCGGCCGACCGGGTGGCCGGGTGGCCGACTACCTGCGCACCGTGGCGTCGTTCCGCACCACCCCCAACGGCGTGTTCTCTCTCAAGGCCATGGAACTCGGTCGCCAGGGCTGGGAGCGCTACTTCGCCACCCAGGGGATCGCCCCGCTGCGGATCGACTACGACGAGGTGGTCGAGGACCACGACGGCGTCTGCCGTCGGATCCTCGAGGCGGTGGACCCGACCGCCGACCACTCGATGGTCCCGCCGGACCGGATCGGGGTGCGCCGACAGGCCGACAGCATCTCGGACGAGTGGCCGGCGCGCTTCGTGGCCGACGAGGGCGGGGACGTGCTGCCGGGATCCTGATCGCCGATCGGAGCCCGTGCGAGCGACGGTCTCCTCGAGGGCGCCACTGATAGCATCGAGGCCGATGGCGCGACCCTTCACGCAGTTCCCGGAGGCGTTCCTGGCCGTGCCGCACGCCGGTGGCGGCACCGTCGCCCCCAACATCCCGGAGCTCGATCTGGCCCCGACTCCACTGAAGGTGGTGCTCTTCATCGCGGCGACCCCGCGTGTGGGGAGCAACCTGCTCGGGGACGACTTGCGACAGACCTGCCGGGCCGGCGTGCCCCTCGAGTACCTCAACTTCAGGATGCGCCCCGGGACGCGAGAACGGTCACGCCGCTGGCACTACCCCTCCCCGCGGCTGAGCGACCGGGCGCGCCAGGCCACGCGGCTGGTGCTCCGGGACCCCGAGTGGGCCACGGTCGACCACTCGGCCGACCGGGTGGCTGACTACCTGCGCACCGTGGCGTCGTTCCGCACCACCCCCAACGGGGTATTCACGATCAAGGCGCACTGGGCCCACTTCGAGCCCCTGGTGGCGCGCAACGGCCTCGACGTCGGGCTCTGGGGTGTGCCGGTGGTCTGGGTCTGGTTGGACCGGGAGGACCGGCTGGGCCAGGCCATCTCCTTCGCCCGGGCCAAGCAGTCGGGCGAGTGGGCGGACTTCGGCCGCGAGGGCGGCACGGTCCCCACCTATGACGCTGTGGCGATCCGCAGCGCCCTCGAGGCCATGGAGCTCGGGCGCCAAGGCTGGGAGCGCTACTTCGCCGACGAGGGCATCTCCCCGATAGCGGTGAGTTATGAGGCGTTCGTCGCCGACCGGGAGGCGGTGGTGCGCCGGATCATCGAGGCGGTCGATCCCGGAGCGGTGCTGGCGGCGACGGACCTCGGCCGGTCGACCCTCCGCAGGCAATCCGATGGGATCTCCGCCGAGTGGCGGGTGCGCTTCGAGGCGGAAGAGGCCGGAAATAGGTGAGCAGGGCGGTCTGGACCGACCACCAGCGACCCCGCTCCGATAGATAGCGGCGATCCGGAGGTCGGGACGGCACCGGAGGGTGCGAGGTGGCTCGTCGCAGGTGCGAGACACGCACCGCCGCTGCTCTCCTTCCACACGTGGAGTGGTGAGGTGGACCATGACGCCGCCTTAGCGACCGCCCTCGGGGACCGGCCGGTCATCAGCCTCCTCCGGCCTGACGCTGCGGTCGGACCCGTGTCCACCGAGGTGTCCGGCTGGGTCGCCCACTACCTGGCTGTGCTCGACGAGCTCCCGGTGGAGCCGCCCGACTGGCTCCTCGGCTGGTCGTTCGGCGTCGTGGTGGCGCTCGAGGTCGCTCGCGCGCTCAGCGAACGAGGCATCGAGGTGGCGTACGTCGGGATGATCGACGCGATCAAGCCCCTCCGGCTCTCCGAGCAGTTCCGGCTGCTCGCGCGCAAGGTCCGGTCCATCGATGGCTGGCGGGCGCGGCTGCACCACGGCGACGATCCCCTCAGGATCTTCGTGGCACAGCTCCGTGCGGGCATCAAGGAGAACCGAGGAGAGGCGGCGCGTCACCTCGGCCTCCGATCGAAGCGCGCACCCACGACGCGGAGTGCCACCAAGGACACCTTCGCCACTGCGGTGCACGCCAGCTACCTCGCCTACCGGCCCCAACATCAACCACGGCTGCGGCCGCTGATGCGGCGACCTTGGGCGGCCCGGTCACGGCCCGGTCCTCGATACGTGGGTGGGGCGAGTACTGGGAGTCGACCTAGTGTGTCGCTGGCATGGGACCTCCGTGGATTGGCTCACTTGCGACGGTAGATCCCAGAGTGCAGTGAAGTTCGGATCATCCCCGGCCTTCACCGGGCCTCTGGCGCTCTGGGCTCACGGCAGGACGGTTCTGAGAGTCAGGGACCATGGGAGCCCCGGGCGATTCTGGCAACGACCAAGGTGAGGGGAACGGCGATGCCCACGCCGACCATGGCGTCGGCTACCGGGCAGGTGGCCATGAGGCCGAGGCCGATGACGGAGATGACCCCAAGGAGTGTGCTGTGGATTCGTTGCACCCCGCGGCCGAAGGCTCCGTCGAACTCGGGTTGGATGATCGCCACCATGGTGATGAGCCGCGAGGCTCGGGCCGGGCCTGGCAAGATCGCGACGGCTTCCCAGGGGGCGATGCCGGTGAAGGTCCCAGCGATCACGGCATAACCATGTGTCCGGCGGTGAAGCGGAGTGGACGGACTTGTCGCTGTCGCTCGAACCTTCCTCCGACCGGGACTCGATTGAGGTTACGTTCGATGGGATGGAGAGTGGCCGGAAGGGATGGACCAGGTACTTCCACGATGCGGGCATCGCTTCGTGCGAGGTGATCTATGAGGATTTCGAGATAGAGTGAGCAGGCGCGGCACGCGAGATCCTTGATCTGGTTGACCCGGAGCCGGACCGCTTGACGATCGAGGTCGCTGGATCAAGGCGAGGACGCGAAGCCGACCAGTACTCACTGGCATGGCGCAAGCGCTTCCTCGGAGCAGCGTCGTCAGCGATATGAGCGCTGATGTCGAGAGGAACTCCGGTGGCAACCAAGAGCCTCAGGTGATCCAAGCGAGCGGGCATCCGGCGCCTGATGGCTGGGTGAGTGCCGGCTTGGGGGAGCAGCCTGCGTTGCTGTCGATCCATACATGGAGCGATGAAGTGCGCAATGACGCGGCGCTGGCGGTGGCACTCGGCGATCGCGCGGTCATCAGCCTGCTTCGACCCGACCCGGCGATCACCTCGATTCCCACGGACGTGGAGGGATGGGTTGCCTTTCACCTCGCGGTGATTGCCACGATCCCCGCAGACCCCCCCCTACTGGCTCCTCGGGTGGTCGTTCGGAGGAGTGGTGGCACTCGAGTTGGGTCGAGAGCTCGAGGCCCGAGGCATCCCTGTGGCCTATGTGGGGATGGTCGACGCGGTGCGACCACTCCGGCTCAGTGGTCAACTTCTGCTCTTCGCTCGTAAGGTGGCGAAGACGTCCGGCTGGGTCGAACGCTGGAAGTTGATCAGTACCAAGGCCCGGCTCTTCGTCGATCAGGTTCGAGTGGGGTTACGAGAGAACCGGGGAGAGACGACTCGCCATCTCGGGCTCCGGCGCAAGAGCGCTCCGATTCAACCCAGCGCGACCAAGGATTCCTATGCGGCAGCCATCCATGCTTCGTACCTGTCGTATGTGGCTCGGCCCACCGATTTACCGGTGGCGATCTTCGCCTGTGATCGCAGCATCGACGCATTGGGTGGCCCCTCACTGGGGTGGGCGCCGTACCTGAAGGAAGGCTTTGAGTGCTACCGCCTCGAGGGTGACCACCGAACAATTTTCGCTGGGCAGAACCTGGATGCGAACGCCGCCCTGGTGGCGAGCAGCCTCGTCAGCGTGCCACGATGAAGTCTGACATTCGCTTCGTTTATGCGAATGATCGAGCTTCAGTGATGGGTCATGCCCACGGCCGATCAGCACACTCGAGGTGATTCTCGGATGGGACGAGATGACTGTTGATTCGGGGGAAGCAAGGTTGCTTCACCATCGCACCGGGTGACGTTTTCCGTCTCGATGTCATGACCAATAAGGGGGCAGTCCTGATTCACCCTGTCGGATCAGGGAGAGGGTGCCTGGAGGGATTACGAGCGTTCTTGGCACCGTTGCAGAGATGCAGTCGTGGTCGAGTCAGATCGTTGGCAACATGGAAGATTCTTCCGCAGCACTCGATCCCGACTGTGGACTGCGTTCAATCTCATCAATTCGGGGCACAGCGTGATGCATCGTCAGCATTGCGAATCGAACGAGACTTGTCGCAAATCCAACAAAGATCACCCATTCGTACAGGCGTCGATAGACGGGGCGGCTTCAACCGGTGAGTCTCGATCTGACGAGGGACACCACAAGGATGGGAGGATGGCCGCCCCTGAGTGGCTTATTCGAGCTCGCCGGTCGCAGTGGGCCACCCGAGCTGCTGAGCGACGGCGATATCAGGTAGCCATACGAAGTTGTTGATGTAGCGGTCGAGCTTTGGTTCCCCCCACCGAGGTCGATCTGCCGCCACTTGATTGATGGAGAGATCAAAATCAGCAACAAAGCGCGGAGTGGTCGGATCGAGCCAGTAGCCGGTATAGCCAAGGCGTTCCATGAAATCGCGCACTGCAGCAAATGCTCCCGGGAGCCGATCTTCTTCTACTTCAATAATCAGCGGTGGGCGCAGACGGGTCAGCGTGTCGAAAGCTCCCCGAAGCACAGCTGCTTCGTGTCCCTCAACGTCAATCTTGAGCACGGCAATCTCCTGCAATTCAAACGAGTCAAGAGTGCAGAGATCAACCTTGATCTTTCGGTGATCAAGTGTTGAATCCATATCGTCGTGCAGGGAAGATCGAGTCGTCACGTCTGCGTCGTTCATGAAGGGAACATGTAAGTCAGCCACCCCGGGAGAATCACTCAGGGCCACTTGGTGAACGACGCCTTTATTTCCGAGCAACTTCCGCAGACGAACTGCTTCGGCATCCACGGGTTCGAACGCTATTGAAGTGCGACCACACTGAACGGCGAGAACGGAATATATTCCCGAATTTGCGCCGATATCGACAAGAGGACCGTTCCGGTGCAGGAGCTGCTTGGCCACGTGGAGCTCGGGTTCGCCGTGGTCAAACTGCTCTGCCACCCAACGGCGACGCAGTACCGATTGGGGGATCAGGGGACTAACGACTGCTCGCATCCTGCTCACGATGTTGTCAGACACAGATCTGACGCTCCTGTCCCTAGGTGAGGTAACTCACGTTACTTGCGAACCAGCGGGACGCAATTGACGATGAAACCTGCTTCGGCACCACCGTCGTTCACGACGCTCATGGAATCGGAAACATGGATGTTGGAGCCAAAATCTCGGTGAGAAGTACAGATGGATGAACGCTCCTCGGGGCGGGTGGCTCCACGAGGACCCAGCACTCATAGGCGAGCTGTCGGGTGGCCTTCGATGTGTACGTCCAACCACCCGTGGCTCGTGATCGATCGGGGTAGAAGGCTCACGGCGAGGACACAGAGCGCAGCACGCTGGTGGGCGATCGAGGGTACGGACCGAAGGAAGGGCAAGAAGGCAGCAAGGACGAACACGGCGAAGAACACACTGAGCCGTTCGCCACCTCTTCGCAGGAGGGTTTGGAAACGAGGCAAGCGCCACCAGCGCTCCGACGATACCTGGCACCAACTGGAAGAACGTTGAAAGCGCGAAGCGGCCCACGCCAGCTACCTCGCCTATCGCCCCTTGGCGGTGGACCTATACGTGGCGGTGTTCGACTGCGATTGCAGCATCGAGGTCTTCGGTGGGCCGTCGCTAGGTTGGGACCGGTGCGTCCCGCCGGGCTTGCAGTCCCGATGACTCGAGGGTCCCCATTGCAGGCTGTTCGACGACGACATCGCCGCGACAGCGCGTCCGATCGCGCAGAGCCTGCAGGCGCCTTCGAAGCGCTGGTCAACTTGGGTGGACAATGCCCGACCGCTCTACCGAGTGCTGCCGTAAATGGCGTTGCTTCCCGAGGCGTAGAGGACGTTGTAGTGGGAGCGCAGGAATCCCCTTGGGAAGGCGAAGAAGCTCAAGGCGTTCCCCACCTTGCCTCGGGCCTCCCGTGCGACCACGTTCGCGGTGGAGGCGTAGATCCATGAGTCCCGTCCAAGGAGGACCGGGTCGACCGAGCCGACGACCCGCGTGCGGCCCAATCGGATCGACGCCTCAAGATTGAGCCCTGCATAAGGGTCGGCTTGGAGGACCGCGGTGTTCTCGGCGTTGGCAGCGATCCACTGAGCGGCCTCGAGGTCGGATGGCGAGACTGCGAACCGATTGAGGGTGTCGCCTGAGGTCGAGTATGCAGCCGCTGAGCCATCGCCCGTCAGGATGCCACCGAGGCCGGTGCCCACCAGGAGGGCCACGGTGACCACTGCAGTCATCAGTACTCCTCCGGTGACCCGGATGATCTTGTGCTGGCGCCGGAAGGCCGCGACCCACCATGGTGCTGCGACCGCCAGCAGCACCGAGAAGATCAGGTAGCAGTAGCCGCGGATCCGATCCGGTGCGAACTGCAGGGCAAGGGTGCCCGACAGGCGGCTGACGACGGAGATGAGCAATGCGAACAGCCCGAGTCCGATGAACTCGGGGGCTCGGAACCTGTGCCTGAGCCGCACGATGACGAGGGCGAGGGCGATGAGGATGGCGACGATGAGCAGCTGGCTTAGCAGCCCAGAGACGCCGATGAAGATCCGGCTGAGGGCGGCTGGGTCGTGAGCACTCTTCGCTGGGCTGGGTCGAAGCGTGGTGCGGAGCGCCCCCGGGAACGTGGTCAGCCAGTGGTACCGGGTGGCGCGCTGTTGGAGGTCGAGCAGGCGTAGCGCATGGGGGGACACGGTGGTCGTGGGCTGTGCTCCCTGGATCCATTGCGTAAGGAAGCCTCCTGATGCGGGGAGCAGCTGGAGACCTTGGGAGCGCACCGTCGAGACGGTCGTCTGGACCGAGCTCCCGACGTTGGCGATCACGGCGTCCCACAGGATGGTGATCGTCGCGGTGATCCCGAGGACAGGCAGGGTGAGGAGTCGTCTCGAACGGTCGCGGATCAAAATCCAACCCGCCAGGGCGGCCAACACGAGTGCACTGATGGTCAGGTACGAGGTCGAGTAGTGGAGGACGACGATCGACGTGCCGAGGATACCGAGGAGCACCCGCGTTCTCCGGACGGGGCCTGGGCGATCAGTGATCACGAGAAGGAGGACAGCGAAGACGAAGAGTGCGTCGCACTGCCGGGTGATGGTCGGTAGCGACTGGAGGAACGGGGCTGAAGCGACCGTCACGAACACGGTGATGCAGGCGGCGATCCTCGGGCTGGAGATCCGGGCGAGCGTGAGGTACGAGGCGACGACCAGCAGCGCGAGGAAGATGCCGGGTACGAGTTGGAAGTACGTCGCCATGTCGATGCCGGTCAGCGCATGCGCCTGGGCAGGCACCGCCGTCAACGACAGCATCCCCCCGTAGGGGTCGTGCAGGCCCGGGACGGGGAATCGGGCGAAGTCGATGGCCTGTCGGGAGACGAACCATTCGGCCTGGATGTCCGAGCCGAAGAGGAACCCTCCTCGCGATGGGAGCTGCCAGATCAAGGTGAGCACCAGACTGAAGAGCTGGAGGGTGGCGGGTGCTCGAAGCCATCGGGTCATCCCCGTGAGGAGCCCGATCAGGAGGCAGAGGTCGATGGTCGCCACCACGATGGCGATGGTCGGCCCGTGCCCAGCGTTCAGCCTCCAGGCACCGACGAGTGCGCTCAAGGGCAGGAGAGTGAAGACCATGGCGGACGCCCAGGGGGTGGTCGAACGACGAGACCAGAGGGTCGACACCGGGTCGGCCCCCGAACGTGTGGCCCACAGGACCAGGACTAAGAGGATGATGACCCACAGGATGCCCGTGGGCCCGCGGTCGTAGGGCCGATCGATCCCGAGGGAGAAGCCGATCCACCCCCACGCCCCCCCGATCCAGGCGAGGGTGCAGAGCCCGAGCGCTGCGGCGTAGATCCGGTGTCGTGCGAGCGACGCGCTGTGGACCCCGAGGAGGGTGAGCACCACGGTGCCGACCAGCATGGTGAGGCCGCCGAGGACCACGATCTGGCCGACTGGCGAGGCGGGAAGCGCGATGCCGATGATCAGGACGAGGCAGGTGGTCACCGTCCGGACCGGACGACCTCGCCGGTCGCCGACCTCGAGAGCGGAGGGGGCTTCGAGGAGGCTCATCGTGATCGCACCCTGACGCTGATCGCCTGCGTGACGCCCTGCACGTGGATCGACAGCCGAGGGGTGCCGGGCGACGATCGGGTGGTGACGGTGAACGATCCCATGCCCGAGGAGCCCAACCGCACCGTGCCGTTGAGCTGGCCACCAGTCGCGCCGGTGGCGGTCCAGCGAAGGGTGGTGTTCGGGTGGGACGCGTCGTGGACGGCGACGGAGATCCTCGTGCCCGGCCGCACGCCCTGGTGGAGGCTTCCGGGAGCGGTGAACCAGAAGGCGCGCGTCGCTGGGACGCTCCCAATCCTGAGCACGCGCGTGGCCACGCTGAGGGCAGGACCGCTCAGCAGCATCGCGAGGACGACCACCGCCGCACCGAGCAGCAATCGACGGCCAGCCGTCGCCTCGGTGTCAGAAGCTTCAGTCATAGAGCCGTCTTAGTCTCTCATCTGCGAGCTCTTCAGGGGTCCCAGGGACGTCGAGGGCGCACGACTGCTACCTTCGTGCCCCATCGGACTTCTCTCGGGCTCGCCTCCTGGGGCGGCGACGGTGCGGCCCTGCTGCACCGTCGGCTGGCCCGTGGAGGGTGAGGACCCTCGGACCGGAGCATCAGCGACCGTCGCTCGGTCGCCGATCCGAGCTCGATGTGGCCGGAGCGAGCTCCGCCGTCGCGCGCTAGGTGCGCTCGTCGGACCTCCTTCTCGACCACGAGGCGCGCAGCCGGATGAGTCGGGCCTTCGGTCCGAGCACCATGGTCACGACGTAGGGGCGGAGGAAGATCAACGGTGCCCGCAGACCGTAGTTCCGCCGGCTGAACCGCCACTGGTCGGCGGGCCTCCACCGCGTGGCATTGGCGACGTCGCGCATCCGATCTCGCAACGGGACCGTGGCGTCATAGTGGGGGCGCCTCACCGCATCGCCGGCGCCGACGAAGCCCGGCGCCATCCACAGGGAGTGCCCTGCCCGGCGTGCTCGATGGGAGAAGTCATGGTCAGCGTAGCCGTGCAGGTAGGTCCCGTCGAAGGGGTCGAGAGCGTCGAGCAGGGTGCGGGAGACGAGCACCACGTTGCCGTGCATCGTCTCGCACTCCCTCGGGACCGACCATGGCGGAAGCAGATCGTTGGAGCCGAAGAGCCAGGATCGTTGGTTCACCATGCCGCCGGTCAGGACGCGGTCCGTGCCCGGCACCCGGAGGGCACCGCAGACGACGGGGTCGTCGAGGCCGCTTGTGCTGAGCTCGTGGCGGGCGACCCGGGAG
>CAIUMH010000054.1 GCA_903900235.1 uncultured Actinomycetes bacterium | reverse complement strand
TCTTGGCCGCGAGCAGCGACCCACGACTCATGGTCACGGATGTGGCCGGCGTCAAAGCACCGATCGTCAGAGCAGTCGATGATCCTCGTTTCATAGGAGGACACCCCATGGCCGGCTCTGAGCAGCTCGGCGTTTCAGGCGCTCGTTCTGACCTCTTCCTCGGAGCGACGTGGGTCCTGACTCCCGGTCCTGACACTCCCGCAGAGACCTACGGTCGGCTGTTGGGCGTGGTGCGGAGCCTCGGTGCGCAAGGTGTCGCCCTGAGCGCCGCCGATCATGATCGCCTCGTTGCCCACGTGAGCCACGTCCCGCACCTCGTGGCGTCAGCCCTCATGAACGAGGCCGCCTCGGTAGCCGAGAGCGACGCGGCACTCCTCCTGCTTGCCGCTGGGGGTTTCCGGGACATGACCCGCATCGCCGCCGGGGATCCCTCCATCTGGCCGGATGTCTGTGTCGAGAATTCCGAAGCGATCCTCGAGAGCCTCGATGCCCTCGGAACGCAACTCGCCCACCTCCGCCACGCCATTGCCACCGAGGATCGATCCGCGATCGGCACAGCACTGTCCTCCGCATCGACGGCTCGGCGATCATTACCTGGTCGATCAGTCGATCCCGACCAACTCGCCGAGGTTCGTATTCCGGTGCCGGACCGAGCAGGCGTGTTGGCTGAGGTGACAGCCACCGCGAGTGAACTCGGCCTCAGTGTGGTGGACGTCGATATCGCTCACAGCATCGAGGGCGGGCGGGGAGTGCTCATTGTGGTTGTGGCGCACTCGCAAGCTCAGCGCTATGCAACCGCGTTGCGTGAGCGAGGGTTCATCTGCTCCGTGGTCGATCGATGAGCATCGTCGAGGTTCTACCCTCGCCGCACCTCAGTGGGCAAGCGATCGTTCCAGGCGACAAGTCAATCTCGCATCGGGCCCTGTTGCTCAGCGCCTTGGCCGAAGGCACTTCCTCTATTTCTGGCATCTCGTCCGGCGATGACGTGGCCAGGACGGCAAAGGTCGTAACGCAACTCGGGGCCACCGTCGAGCGACAGGGCGATGTGCTGATCGTCGCTGGGGGACGAAGCCTGCTGCATGAGGCATCAGATCCACTCGATTTCGGGAACTCAGGGACAGGCATGCGGTTAGCGATGGGAATCGTCGCAGGAATCCCCGGATTGCACCAACTCCATGGGGATCACTCGCTGTCGAGTAGGCCGATGGATCGGGTTGCTCGACCGTTGGGGCACATGGGAGCTCACATCATTGGTCAAGGTGAGCGTTGCACGGCTCCGCTCGAGATCAGCGGAGCTGCACTTGAAGGAATCGAGTTTGCCGTGCCGGTGCCCAGCGCCCAGGTGAAGTCGGCGATCCTGCTGGCGGCGTTAGGAGCCAAGGGGCCGACGCTCGTGACCGAGTCGGTTCGAACTCGTCCTCACACCGAGGAGATGATTGCCGAAGCAGGTGGCCACATCTCCGTCACGGACGGACCCGACGGCCGGTCCATTGAGCTTGAACCTTCTGAGCTCGCACCGCGCGACTGGAAGGTAGCCGCCGACCCCTCGCAATCAGCATTCTTCGTCGTGGCCGCCCTTCTCGCCACCTCAAGCACGGTGTCCGTCCACGACCTCTACCCAGACCCAACGCGTATCGGGTTCCTGTCAGTCCTGGCTCGCATGGGGGCCAGCCTCGAGATCGAAGAGCACGATGGCCGACTGAGCGTCACTGCTCGAAGCAGCGAGTTGATGGGAACCACCATCCATGGCGACGAGATCCCTTCTCTCGATGAGGTCCCTATTCTCGCGGTAGCAGCCGCCGCCGCCGAGGGAACCACCCGCTTCGTCGGTGTGGCGGAGCTGCGGATCAAAGAATCGGACCGATTCGATCGCACTATCGATCTGATGTCGAGCCTCGGGGCTTCTTGCTCTGGAGAAGGTGATGATCTCGTGGTCGAAGGACTCGGCACTGCCAAGAGATTCTCTCCGGTGTCCTTCGATGCCCACGAAGATCATCGGATGGCTATGTCGGCAGCCATTGCCGGGATCGTCGGCGGTGGGGCCAAGGTCGCTGGCTTTGAGACAGTGGCCAGCAGCTTCCCTGGGTTCCTCGATGTCCTAGGAGGGCTCCATGACTGAAGCGCTCGTGATCGCCATCGACGGACCTGCGGGGTCCGGTAAATCGACGCTGGGACGCGCCCTCGCATCCAGACTGAATCTCCAGACGCTCGACACCGGTGCCACCTATCGAGCAATGGCAGCACTCGCCCTGCGCCGCAACATCGAGCTCACCAACCTCGATGCCATCGGGGAGCTCGCCCGGTCTGCCGTCCTTGATTTCGATCATGGTGTGAGGATCGATGACATTGACGTCAGCGAGGAGATCCGATCTGACGCTGTGAACGCTGCGGTGTCGGTTGTGGCAGCCAATGCCTTGGTCAGATCGGTCCTCGTCGCCTGGCAGCGAGACTGGGCGCAACGCCACGGTGGGGGGATTATCGAGGGACGCGATATCGGCTCTGTGGTGTTCCCCGACGCAGCCGTCAAGCTGTATCTCACCGCCCGGGCGGAAGAACGAGCAAAGCGCCGAGCCGACGAGGGCCAGGAGAGCATCGATCGACGAGATCGTCTTGACTCGACCCGATCGACCTCACCATTAACGATGGCGCCCGACGCACACCTGATCGACACGACTGAGTTGTCGATCGACGAGGTGGTGTCGGCAGTCATGGCAATGATCGACGTGGCACGAGGAGCAGACCGATGAGTGACGACGAACAGACGACGGCACACGGCCGAGGATCCGAGTTCGTTCCCAATTCACACCGAACGCTGACCTACCGCCTGCTTCGTCGACTCCTGACGAGATTGATGAAGGTCTACTTCTCACCTCGTGTCGAGGGTCCCGGGGTAGTCCCCGAGTCTGGACCAGTGATCATCGCTCCAGTGCATCGATCCCTGATCGACTTCGGTTTCGCCATCTTCCTGACTGACCGAAAGATGTTCTTCATCGCCAAGGACAGTCTCTGGAAGGTCGGCCTTTTGGGGCGATTTCTTCTTGCCATGGGTGCGTTTCCCGTTCATCGTGGATCAGCGGATCGAGAGGCACTCAACCATGCCGAGTCGGTCCTCGCAGCCGGTGAAGTTCTCGTGCTGTTCCCTGAGGGCACGCGCCATGATGGACCTGTCATTGGTGACCTCCTCGAGGGCGCTGCCTTTCTGGCGGCCCGAACCGGCGCCACGATCATCCCCGTCGGCATCGGAGGCTCCGCCAAGGCCATGCCGGTCGGCAAGAAGCTGCCCAAACGGAGCAAGGTGACGCTCTACATGGGAGAGGGCATTGCGGCGCCGTCGAAGAACGAACACGGTCGCGTGAAGCGATCAGTCATACATCAGACCACGCTTGATCTCCGGGCGGCCCTTCAGGACGGCTTCGATCAGGCCAGCGCCTGAGTCCTCAGCGTTCCCGCCACCAAGTCGACAAGACGACTTTGGCGTAGCGGAATCCGAACAGCCAGTTCTTGCCCTTCTTCGTTGTCCCAGACTGGCGGGGAAGCCAGATCGTCGGCCGCTCGGTGACTCGCCATCCGCGCTTGAGGCAGGTAATGAGCAAGTCCGCGGTCTGATACTGCTCCTGGACGAGTCGGTCCACGACATCAGCGAGCATGGAGACCCGCAGAGCCCGATAACCGTTCGAGGTGTCGGTGAGCTTTGACCGAGTCATCAAGTTCACCGTGGTGGAGAAGAAGACCACACCAACCTTGCGGAAGCGATCGGTCGTCGTGTCGGTCCCGAGGCGCCTCGATGCCACCACGAAGTCAGCCTCATCATCGATGATGGGCTTGAGCATCACTGGGATCTCCGCAGGATCATTCTGCCCATCAGCGTCGAGGGTCACCACAAATTGCGCACCGAGCTCGATGCAGAGGCGGTAGCCGACCTGCAGTGCCACCCCATGACCAAGATTGGTGGGGAACACGAACGTGATCGCACCGGCGTCATAGGAAATGTCAGCCGTCCGGTCGTGGCCTCCATCGACGATCACGACGGTTGCCAGAGGGAGACCGCAGGCTTCGGTCGGCATCTTGGCAAGAACGTCGCCGATGTTGCCTTCTTCCTCGTAGGCACAGACCAGGCCCACGACCGCTGGAAAGCGAAGGTCCCCGTAGCGCTCGTCGAACTCCGCGCGTGCCTGTTCGATCACACCTGCACGCAATTCGCCAAGGCGACGTCCCGCCAGGTCATCCTTCGGCGCCATCGAAGACCTCAGATCCTGTGGGGAGCGGCGAACACTCGGTGCACCATAGGGGCAAAATGGTCGAGAGGAGGAATCGGTCCGTCCGGGTCGAAGCTCGTCTGGTCCCACTCATCAGCAAATTGTTCCGCCAACGCATAGTGCTCGTTTCCGACATATTGCTCACGGGCATTGGGATCGAGACCTAGGTGCTCGTAGTAGTGACGACCTTGAAAGTCCTGATGGACCTCGATCATCCACACCACCTCTTCGCGCACATAGGGCCGAAGGATCTCGGCGGCGATCCGTGGATGATTGGCCACGCTGATCGCCTTGCCGACGTCGTGGAGCAGGGCGGCCACGATGACCTCCTCGTCGGCCCCGGCCTCCTCGGCACGTGCGGCAGTCTGGAGGCAGTGCGTCAATTGATCGACAGCGAAGCCATCAGTCACCGTTGCGAGAGATCGAAGCATCTCGAGGATCGACTCGGCGACACGCGGCTGATTACCAGTTGTCTCGACAACGATGTTCATCCACTCGTCACGAGTCGACTCATCCATCCGTGTGAACAGGGGACGGCTGGAATCACTGCTTGTCGTCGTCATATCTCTATCCTCTCATGTCCCGATGGTCATCCTGCGTTTCGGCATGGTTGCCGAGCTCCTCAAGGACCCTTGCCGCCGAGATGCCCCGATCGTCCATCAGGACGTCTGCGTAGCGATCTCCCCGGCGACGGAGCAATTCGCGAAGTTCCGGCGGGGGAGGGAAGTACTCGTCCTCCTCGGTGACCGTCCTCACCTCGACACCGTGGACGGGCGCCAGGCGGGAAATCACCTCGGAAACGAGACGATCTGGGGCTGACGCCCCAGCCGTGACTCCAACGACACCGACAAGATCATCAGGGAGCTCTGCGGCTTCGTTCACCCGGATGACCCTGGGACAGCCAGATTTCTTGGCCACCTTGGCCAGCGCCACGGTGTTCGATGAATTAGCGGAACCGATCACAACCACGACATCCGCCTCGCCAGCGATGGCTCGAAGCGCAGCCTGACGATTGGTCGTAGCAAAGCAAAGATCGCTGCGGTTGGGCATCCACAGGTCCGGGAAGCGCTCGCGAGCACGCTCCATGAGGTCCCGCCACTCGTCATGACTGAGCGTCGTCTGAGCCAGAAGAGCCACGGGAGTCCCTGGCGTGATCGCCTCCGCTGCTCGAGCGAGGTCAGCCTCGGACTCCACGAGATGCACCGCTTCAGGCGCCACCGCCATCGTGCCGACGGCCTCCTCGTGTCCGGCATGACCAACGTAAAGAACCTCATAGCCCTTGCGAGCCCGGACCTTGAGTTCATGATGGACCTTGGTCACGAGCGGGCACACCGCATCGACGACAATTCGGTCCTGCTCTCGGGCGGACTCCACGACCTCGGGGGCTGAGCCATGGGCGCTCAGCATCAAAGGGGCTCCCGCGGGAACCTGGTTGACATCATCGACGAAGATGACGCCCTGATCGATGAACCGCTTGACCACATGCTGATTGTGGACGATCTCGTGGTAGCAGTACACCGGAGGTTCGAAGACCTCGACCATCCAGGCCAAGGCCTTGATCGCCTTCTCCACACCAGCACAGAAGCCGCGCGGCTCGGCGAGCAGCACCCGTTCGACGTTCATGGGGACGAGGCTACTGCCGAGGGCAGAGACGCCTCATCCACCCACGTAGACTCCAAGTGTGTCGGCCCCCCGGATCAGCCAGATTGCTCCCGGGTCACCGGCCGAGGCGGCTGGTTTGCAGGTGGGCGACGAGGTCCTTTCGATCGATGGCATCGAACCGCTTGATGTCATCGAGTGGCAGCAGCTGACCGATGGTGCAGCGCCGGTGCTGTTGGTCCATCGATCAGGCATTCCCATCGATCGGCGTGTCCAGATCCGGAAGGAAGATGGGCAGCCTTTAGGAGCCCGAGTCGATTCCGCCGTATTCGACCGAATCCGCACCTGCGACAACCACTGCGAGTTCTGTTTCATCTATCAACTTCCCAAGGGTATGCGCAAGAGCCTGTACCTCAAGGACGACGACTATCGCTTGTCATTTCTCTATGGCAACTTCACCACGTTGACGAGGTTTACCGAGCTCGATGCCGAGCGCGTCATAACCGAACGCTTGAGTCCGCTGTATGTGTCTGTGCACGCATCTGACCCACAGGTCAGAGCGAACCTGCTCAGGAACCCTCGCGGAGCTACAAGCCTGCGATGGCTCGATGTGCTGCTCGAGGCCGGGATAGAGGTGCATGCCCAAGTCGTTGTCTGCCCCGGCGTCAACGACGATGAGGTGCTTGAAGAGACCCTGCTTGCCTTCCTCGATCGATTCGGCGCCGTCCACAGTGTCGGCATTGTCCCTCTCGGCCTGAGTGATCATTCGAATGAACCCAATATGCGAGC
>CAIUMH010000053.1 GCA_903900235.1 uncultured Actinomycetes bacterium | reverse complement strand
GTTGGCGACATGTTCCGCCGTGGCTAAGTGAATGGCATCGAGCGAGCGAAACCAGCCACGCATCGGTCGACTGCGCTGCGATCGCCGCTGCGAAAGCTCCTTGAGCGAGGCCAGAAACGCTTAGTTCAGCGCCCTAGCGCTTGCTCCGCTAGATCGTTCGGGACATGCACATCAACTCGATGTCATGTGTATACGGTCGCCACTTGAAGAACTTTCGTTACACCAACTCGTCAGTTTTGACTCATTGGTCGTATCGTTAGGAGCGATTCGCGTCCCATCTCCCCCAAAGAATTATCGGGAGTACAACAAGTTCACGTTAGTTCAACGACACAACATCGACGATGAAAATAAGTGTGTCGTTGGCCGCGATACCCGGGCCTGGCGATTGCGTCCCGTAGCCAAGGCTCGGCGGGATGATCAGTTCATAGCGACCACCAGCCTGTGCGCCGATCAGGCCTTCATCCCAGCCGGGGATGACCTGACCCTGACCCACCACAAAGGAGAAGGGCTGTGAGGACCAGGATGACTGCACCGTCTTGCCGGACGAGTAGGTGGCCAGCACGTACTGCACCGTCACCTTGTCGCCGGCCTTGACCGCCGGACCGCTTCCCGGGATGAGGGCACCCACCATGAACTTGCCGTTGGGGGCAGTCTTGGGCACGACGACTGTCGGCTCCTTGCCCGCCGTTCCGGCCGGCGTGGCCAGAGAAGCCGGGAGCGGCGTGGGGGTGGTGGACACCGGCTGCGTCGTACTGGTCATCGGGGTCGTCGAGGAGCTCGACGACGACGAGCTCGAGCAGGCGCTGAGTCCGAGGGATGCCGCCAGCACTCCGGCGGTGAGCAGGGATGTGTGCTTCTTCATGGTCGTGCCGCTCGATCCTGCTCAGCCGATGAGGCCGAGGTCCTTGACAGCGTCGCGCTCTTCGATGAGCTCGTTGAGCGTGGTGGCGATGCGAGCCTTGGCGAAGTCGTCGTGCTCGACGTCCTCGGCCACCGACCAGGCTCCCTGGCCATCAGCGAGGACCGGGAAGCCGAACATGATGCCCTCAGGAACGCCGTACTGACCCGTCGAGCTCACGGCCACCGATGCGCAGTCGCCAATGGGAGTTGCCGTACGAAGGCTGACCACAGTGTCGATGGCGGCATTGGCGGCCGAGGCGGCCGACGACGCACCACGAGCCTCGATGATTGCTGCGCCGCGCTTTTGGACCGTTTCGATGAATGGGCCTTCGAGCCACGCCTGATCGGCGATGGCCTGGGGCACCGGCGTGCCAGCAATGGTGGCATTGGCGAAGTCGGGGAACTGGGTGGCGGAGTGGTTGCCCCAGATGGCGAGGTTGGCCACGTCGGCGACCGGCGCTCCGGCCTTCTGGGCCAGCTGGGTCTCGGCCCGGTTCTGGTCGAGGCGGGTCATCGCGAACCAGCGGTCAGCCGGCACATCAGGAGCGTTCTCCTTGGCGATGAGGCAGTTGGTGTTGCAGGGGTTGCCCACCACGAGGACACGGACGTCGTCGGCGGCATTGGCGTTGATGGCCTGGCCCTGGGGCTTGAAGATGCCGCCGTTGACGTTGAGCAAGTCACCGCGCTCCATGCCGGCCTTGCGCGGCACGGAGCCGACGAGCAGGGCCCAGGAGGTCCCGTCGAATGCGACGTTGAGGTCAGTGGTCATCTCGACACCCGCGAGCAGCGGGAAGGCGCAGTCGTCGAGCTCCATCACCACGCCCTCGAGGGCCTTCATGCCGGGCTCGATCTCGAGCAGGCGCAGCACGACGGGCTGATCGGCACCGAGCAGTTGGCCCGAAGCGATGCGGAAGAGGAGCTGGTAGCCGATCTGGCCAGCAGCGCCGGTGACAGTGACGTGGATGGGGGTGGTTGCCATAGATCACAACGCTAGTGGGAACTCGGCAGTGCACTCCAACTTGCTCCGGGAGCCCCCTCTTAGTGCGGGGCGAGGCCTAGCGACTGAGCAATCTCCCTGGTGGCGAGGGAGCGGTTCAGCGTATAGAAGTGCAGGCCTGGTGCACCGGCCTCAAGTAGCCCAGCGCACAGCTCAGAGGCGAGCACGATCCCCTCAGCCCGGACGGCGGCTGATCCGCCGACCGCATCGGCAGCCTCAAGACGATCAATGGCCCATTGCGGCACGGGAGCGCCCATGTCAGCCATCCGGGGAACCGAGGTGATCGAGGTCACTGGCATGATCCCTGGCAGGACGGGCTTCTTTACCCCTCGCTCGGCGAGGTCCTCGACGAGGCTGGTGTACTCCTCGAGAGAAAAGAAGAACTGCGTGACGGCGAAGTCTGCTGCCGACAGCTTGGCCGCCAGACGGTCGCGGTCCTCGGCCATCGAAGTCGAACGCGGGTGACCGGCCGGATGGGCGGCGATGCCGATCGAGAATCCACCGATATCGCGAGCCAACGCCACAAGCTCGCTGGCATAGGTGAGCTCCCCCACGATGGCTCCCGGATCCGACGGAGGGTCGCCGCCGAGGGCCATGAGGTTCTCGATTCCCGCCTCTCGATACTGCTCGAGGATCTCGGTGAGCTCGGCCACCGTGTGCGCCACGCAGATCAGGTGAGCCATGGGCGTCAGGGTGGTCTCCGCCTCCATCATGGTGACGAGGTCGTAGGTGCGCTGCCTCGACTCGGCTCCCCCGCGATAGGTCACCGACACGAAGGAGGGATCGAGCGGCTCGAGGTCTCTGAGCGTGGCGGCCAGGGTGTCGGCCTCCGCATCGGACTTCGGGGGGAAGAACTCGAACGAGACGGTCCGTCCCGCGCTCAGCAGGTCTGCGATCTTGGTCATGGATCGGTCGAGGCCTGACGGCTCAGGAGCCGGTTCGGCCGTAGTCGTCCTCGAAGCGGACGATGTCGTCCTCCCCGAAGTACGTGCCGTACTGGACCTCGATGAACACCAGGGGCTCGGTGCCTCGGTTCTCGACCCGGTGCTTGGTGCCCAGTGGGATGTCGATCGCGGAGCCTGGCAGGACTTCGTGCTCGGTGTCATTGAGGGTCACAATGGCGGTCCCCGAGACGACAAACCAGTGCTCGGCCCGTTTGGCATGACTCTGGTAGCTCAGGCGCTTTCCCGAAGTGACGGTGATCCGCTTGACCTTGTGGTCGGCAGCCGAGTCGTCGAGCACCAGGTACTCGCCCCACGGTCGCACATCGTGCTCACGGCCCATGGCATCGGTGGTCGGGCTCATGCCATCTTCTCTGCTGCAATGACTGCGTTGCGTAGCAGCATGGCCCGGGTCATCGGGCCCACGCCGCCGATCCTCGGGGTGATCCACGAGGCCACCTCGGCCACTGATTCGTCCACATCGCTCATGAGGCGCTTGCCCTCCCAACTCGTTCCGGCTCCGACCACTGCGGCGCCCGGCTTAATCATGTCGGATGTGACCAGTCCCGCCACACCGGCAGCAGCCACGACTACATCAGCCTGCCTCACCAGACCAGCCATGTCATCGACCCCCGTGTGCACCACGGTTACCGCGGCATCACAGCCCGGGCGTCGCATGGCCAGCAGAAGCGCCAATGGCCGGCCGATGGTCAACCCTCGACCGATGATCACGACGTGCTTACCCTCGACGGCAACGTCATGCGCATGAAGCAACTCGACGATGCCCGCCGGGGTGCAGGGCAGCGGCCCCGGGGCACCCATGACGAGCTTTCCGAGGTTCACCGGGTGCAGGCCATCGACGTCCTTGGCCGGATCAACGGCAAGCAGGACCCGCTCTTCATTCATCCCTGCCGGCAGGGGCAGCTGCACGAGGATCGAAGCCACCTCCCGGTCGGCATTCATCTCGGCCACCGCCGCCATGACATCGTCCTCGGTGGCCTCGACGCCGAGACCGACATGGCGGGACTCGATGCCCACTTCCTCACAGTCGGCGTGCTTCATGGCGACATACTTGGCACTCGGGCCGTCATCGCCTACCAAGATGGTGGCCAGGGCGACGCTGCGACCCATGGCCTTGAGTCGGGCTACACGGTCGCCCACCTCCATCTTGAAGCGGCCGGCGACCTTCTCTCCGTCGAGGAGCTGTGCTGTCATCTGATCGATCCCTCTCTTTGGGGTGACTCGGTGGTTCGGCCTAGTGGCGGAAGTGGCGCTCGCCGGTGTGGACCATGGTGATCCCCGCTGCATCGGCCACGGCAGTGACCACCTCGTCCTTGACTGAGCCACCCGGTTGCACGACGGCGGTGATCCCGGCAGTGATGAGTACCTCCATGCCGTCAGGGAAGGGGAAGAAGGCATCTGAGGCACCGGCGGAGCCCACCGCCTCGTCGCCGGCCTTGGCAACGGCCAGCTCGGCGGCCACCACTCGGGACTGCTGTCCGGCTCCAATGCCAACAGCCTTGCCGCCACGCGCCAGCGCAATTGCATTGCTCGTCGTCCGGGCGCAGACCCGCCAGGCGATGACGAGATCCTCCCACTCCTGCGTGGTCGGCTGACGCTTGGTCACGACCGTCCAGCCAGACGGCGGGTTCAGGATCTCGTCATGGCCTTGGACGAGCACGCTGGTGCCGATGGTCCTGATCTGGCGCCGGGGCGTCTCGGGCAAGGGGGCGGCCAGCAGGCGGGTGGCCTTGCGGCGGGTCCGCAAGATCTCGACGGCCTCCTCGGCGATGGCCGGGGCGATGATCACGTCGGCCTGGGGGCCCTCGGCGATCAGGCCGGCGAGCTCGGCGTCGATGGGAGCCGAGACGGCCACAATCCCGCCGAAGGCACTCAGCGGATCTGCCGCTAGGGCTGCCGAGTAGGCAGTAGCCATGGTCTCCGACACCGCCGCACCACAGGCATTGGCATGTTTGATGATGGCCGCTGCCGGCAGGCCGCCGCCGTCACCCGACAGCTCATGAACGAGACGCCAGGCGGCGTCAGCGTCAAACAGATTGAGGTACGAAAGCGCCGTTCCGGAGAGCTGGACCTTCTCGTCCCACCAGGTGCGCTCACCGACGATGCGGTAGCGAGCCCCGCGCTGGTGGGGGTTCTCTCCATATTTGACAACCTCGGCCCGCTCGAGCACGAGGGGAAGGGTCGGCGGCAACAGCGGGTCCTCGGCGGCGGTCGAGCCGTCGGGACCGCCGTCCTCAAGCCACGACACGATGGCGGCATCGTATGCCGCGGTGTGGGCGAAGGCCTTGGTCGCAAGCGAGCCCCGGGTGACCTGCGAGAGCATCCCCTGGGTCGTGATCTCCGTGAGAACCGCGTCGTAGTCCTCGGGGCTGACGACGATCCCGACGTGGGCGAAATTCTTGGCTGCGGCTCGCACCATCGTTGGGCCGCCGACGTCGATCAGCTCAATCGAAGGATCTGACGAGAAGGGATAGAGGTTGCACACCACGAGGTCGATGAGCGAGATCTCGTTGGCCTCGAGGTCGGCGAGGTGCTCAGGCTTCGACCGATCGGCCAAGATCCCGCCGTGGATCTTCGGATGAAGAGTCTTGACCCGCCCACCGAGCATCTCGGGGCTATTGGTCACCGAGGCCACGTCTTGGTGCTCGATGCCGGCCTCAGTAAGGGCGGCCGAGGTCTGCCCGGAGGCGATCAGCTCAACCCCGGCGACTGCGAGTCCCCGGGCGAAGTCTGTCAGTCCGGTCTTGTCATAGACGCTGAGCAGTGCTCTCACGGCGTCGTCTCCTTCATCTGTGGTGTGGCATCGGTGGCGTGGCGATCGATTCGACTGGCTCCCCCACTGCCAAAGCGGCGAGCGAGGCGGCGATTGTCGTGGGGTAGAGCGTCCGCTCGACGGACTTGATCCGCTCATGCAGCGTATCGACCGTGTCGTCCTCGAGCACTGGAACGGACACTTGGGCGAGGATCGGGCCGGCGTCCATCTCGAGTGTGGCGAGGTGGACCGTGCAGCCGGTCACCGAGGCGCCGGCCGCTAAGGCATCGGCGACCCCGTGCCAGCCCGGGAAGGCCGGGAGGAGCGCGGGGTGGGTGTTGAGGATGCGACCCGGGAAGGCGTCATGCATTGGTTGGCCGAGCACCGTGCCAAACCCGGCCATGGCCACGAGCCCTACGCCGCGATCGACCAGCAGCGTTGCGAGGTCGTCGGTATAGGCGGTGCGGTCGAACTCCGCCGAAAACCCACCATGCTCCGCCCGATCCAGCAGGATCGAAGCAGCCCCCGCAGCCACGCCAACCTCGAGACCTCGGCATGGCCGATCGGCGACTACGAGATCGACGATAATCCCCGCCTCGAGGATGGCCTCAAGGATGGTCCCGCTTCCCGAGACGAGGACCGCCAGGGTCACTCGACCGGTATCGATCCCCTGGTCGTCAGCGATCTCAGAGGCCCTTGACGATCTCGACCATCTTGGCGCCAGCCTCAGTCGGGTTCAGGCAGACCGAGACACCGGCTGCCGAGAGGGCCTCCATCTTGGCCTGGGCAGTCCCCTGTGAACCCGAGATGATGGCCCCGGCGTGGCCCATCTTCTTTCCCGGAGGCGCGGTCACGCCAGCCACGTAGGAGACGACTGGCTTGGTCATGTGCGCCTTGATGTACTCAGCCGCACGCTCCTCTTCGGAGCCGCCGATCTCACCGATCATCATGACGGCCTTGGTCTCGGGGTCGGCTTCGAACGCCTCAAGGCAGTCGATGAAGTTGGTCCCGGGGACCGGGTCGCCGCCAATGCCGACGCAGGTGGTCTGGCCGATGCCTGCTTGGGTCAGCTCGTGGAGCGCCTGGTAGGTAAGGGTTCCTGAGCGCGAGACGATGCCCACCGGGCCGCCCGGCAAGGCGATGTCGCCCGACGTGATGCCGATGTTGCACTTGCCGGGGCTGATGATGCCTGGGCAGTTCGGCCCGAGCAGCCGGGTGCCGGGGAAGTGCTTCTTGAGCGTGTTGAAGCACTTGGCCTCATCGTGGGCCGGAATACCCTCAGTGATGCACACGATGAACTCGATGCCGGCCTCAGCCGCCTCGAGGATCGCTGCCGTGGCGCCCGCCGGGGGCACCACCACGAACGAGGCAGTGGCGCCGGTCTCGGTGACGGCGTCGGCCACCGAGGCGAACACGGGGATGCCCTCGACATCGGTGCCGGCCTTCTTGGGGCTCACGCCACCAACGACCTTGGTGCCGTAGTCACGGTTGCGCACGCCGTGGAACCGCCCCTGGCCTCCGGTGAGGCCCTGGACGATGACCTTGGTGTTCTCGTCGACGAAGATGCTCATTGGTGCTCCCTATCGGCCGTTGGCCATGGCCACGGCGGTCCGTGCGGCGTCGAGCATGGTGGGCTCGGCAACCAGGTTCTCGTTCAAGTGCTCGGCGAGGAGGGCGCGGCCCTCCACTGCGTTGGTGCCATCGAGCCGCAGCACGATCGGGCTCTTCAGATCGACGCGCTTGAGCGCCTCGATGACGCCCTTGGCCACCTCGTCGACTCGGGTGATTCCACCGAAGATGTTCACGAAGATCGACTTGACCGCCGGGTCGGCATTGATGACCTCAAGTGCTGCAGTCATCACGTCAGCATTGGCGCCTCCGCCGATGTCGAGGAAGTTCGCAGCCTCGCCGCCGACCTGGTTCACGACATCGAGGGTCGACATGGCCAGTCCGGCACCATTGGCGATGATGCCGACGTCACCGGTCAGGCCGATGTAGGTCAGGCCCTTCTCCTTGGCCATGGCCTCACGGGGGTCCTCGGTATCCGTGGCCGACCAGACCTCCCACTCAGGGTGACGGTACGAGGCATTGGCGTCGAGAGTGACCTTGGCGTCAAGGGCCCGAACGATGCCGTCGGTGGTCAGGATCAGTGGGTTGATCTCGGCGAGGTCGCAGTCACCGTCGACGTAGCAGGTGTAGAGCTGCACGATGAGCGCTGCCGCCTGCTCGCGGGCCTGCTCGTCAAGCTTGGCGTCGGCCACCCACTTCGTGGCGGTGGCGAGGTCAAGGCCCACGGTCGGGTCGATCGAGAGCATGATGATGGCGTCAGGGTTCGAGACCGCCACTTCCTCGATCTCGACGCCACCCTCGGCGGACAGCATGCCGAGGTAGACCTTGTTGGGACGGTCGAGCGTGAAGCTGACGTAGTACTCCTTGGCAATGTCGCTCGACAACTCGATCCACACCCGGCGCACGATGTGCCCCTTGATATCCATTCCGAGGATGTTGCCGGCGTGCTCGCGGACCTCGTCGGCATTATTGGCCAACTTGATGCCACCAGCCTTGCCTCGGCCACCGACGCGCACCTGGGCCTTGACGACCACCGGATACCCAATCTTCTCGGCCTGTGCCACCGCTTCGTCCACCGTGTCGGCTTCGCCACCAGGCGAGACCGGGATGCCGAACTGGGCGAAGTACTGCTTGCCCTGATACTCGAACAGATCCACTCTCTGTGTCCCTTCTCTTGTCTCGCTGGAAGATGGAGTCCCCAGAACCCGACCAAGGGCGAACTCTAGGGTTGACCCGGTCAGCGAACCGGGTCATTGATTGCGTCAGACCTCGACAGACCCCTCGGCGGCGTCGAGAGCCTCTCCGAGCCATTGGCCGATGGCCGGGAGCGAGGAGGATCCAGGGGTGAAGACCTTGGCCACACCGGTGGCCTCGAGGGACTCGATGTCTGCGTCAGGGATGATGCCACCGACCATCACGAGCACGTCGGAGCGGCCGGCTGCGGCGAGGAGTTCGATGACCTTGGGCACGAGGGTGAGGTGGGCACCAGAGAGGAGCGAGAGGCCCAGCGCATCGGCATCCTCCTGGATGACGGCTTGGACGACCTGCTCGGGTGTCTGGTGGAGGCCGGTGTAGACAACCTCAAAGCCCTCATCACGCAGGGCTCGTGCGATCACCTTCGCTCCACGATCATGCCCATCGAGCCCGGGCTTGGCGACAACAACGCGATACTGCCTGTTCACGGAGTGAATGATAGGCGCATCTGGTGGGGTGAAGGCTAATCAGCCAGCAGGTCGGCTGGTAGGTTCGTGTCATCGGCGACGAAATCTCTCCCACAGCCCCGCCCTCCGGGCGCCTTCGAGGCGGACCTGCCTCCCGGCAGTCCGCCTCGTCAGCGACCACGCTCTTGGCCATGGTGCTGGCGCTGCGACCGAAGCAGTGGCTCAAGAACGTCCTGGTGTTCGTTGCGCCTGCCGCAGCCGGAACCCTCAGTCAAGGTGCGGTGCTGTCCAAGGCGCTGGTCGCTTTCGCTGCATTCTCCATGGTTGCCAGCGGGCTCTACCTCATCAACGACATCCGCGACATCGACGCCGATCGCCTGCACCCACGAAAATCGCTTCGCCCTATCGCCGCCGGCCTCGTGTCGGTCCCGCTGGCCATCGCCATGGCGGCCGTGCTGGTCGTGGCCGGCCTGGTGCTCGGCACGCTGGCGGCCCAGTGGCAGCTGAGCGTGACCCTTGGGATCTACGCCATCATCACGCTGGCCTACACCTTCCGGCTCAAGACCAAAGCGGTGATCGAGCTGGCCTGCGTGGCCTCGGGCTTCGTGCTGCGTGCCACCGGGGGTGGGGCCGCCACGGGAACACGCCTAAGTGTGTGGTTCGTGGTCGTGATCTCCTTCGGCGCGTTGTTCCTCGTGGCCGGTAAGCGACTCGCCGAGATGCCCACCGATGCGAATCCCGGAGAGCGCCGAGCGGTGCTGGCCGAGTACACCGTGGGCTTCCTCCAGGCAACCGTGACCCTGGCCGCCACTATCTCCATCGCCGCCTATTGCCTCTGGGCCTTCGAGACCACGGGGCTTGTGTCGCGTGCCCATCTGAGCCCGGTGTGGATCCAGCTCACGGTGGTCCCAGTGGTCCTCGGTGCCTTGCACGTCCTGCTGCTGCTCTTCCGAGGGGAGGGCAGCGCTCCTGAGGAGCTCGCCTTCCGGGACCGGACCCTCCAAGTCATCGGCGTCGTCTGGCTGGCCCTCATGCTGATCGGCCTCTACGGATGAGCGGCCACCACGAACTGCTTGCCGGATGGGGCAATACCGCCCCCTCCATGGCCGAGGTCGTCCGACCCCGCACCGAGGCGGAGGTAGCCCTCGCCCTATCGTCCGGACCAATCATCGCCCGGGGCCTCGGGCGCAGTTACGGAGATCCGGCCCAATGCGCCGGCGGGACCGTGCTGTTGAACCGCGGCCTCTGGCACCTCTCCCCGATCGACCTCGCTTCCGGCACCATCACCGTCGGCGCCGGGGTGAGCCTCGACGAGATCCTTCGGGTCTCAGTGGCGGCTGGGTACTTCGTGGCCGTGACTCCAGGAACCCGGCAGGTGACCGTCGGTGGCGCCATCGCTGCCGACATCCACGGCAAGAACCATCACCTCGACGGCAGCTTCATGAACCACGTCGTCTCGTTCCGCCTCGCCACCCCCCTCGGCGAGGTGACCGTCACCAAGGAAAGCGACCCCGGGCTGTTCTGGGCCACTGGTGGAGCGATGGGCCTCACTGGGGTGGTGCTCGAAGCCACGTTGGCGCTGATGCCCATCGAGTCCTCGTGGGTCAGCGTGGACACCGAACGGTTCGAGAACCTCGACGGTGTCATGGACGCCATGGCCACCGGCGACGCTGACTACCGCTACTCGGTGGCCTGGGTCGACTGCATGACCGAAGGGCCGCGCATGGGGCGAGCGGTGCTCACCCGTGGCGACCATGCTCCTCGCTCTGCGCTGGAAGGTCGATCGGCCCGGCACCCCCTCGAACCGCCGGCCGCTCCCCTGCTCTCGGTGCCGCTGACGCCACCATCGGGACTCCTGAATCGTCTGAGCATCAGCGCCTTCAATGAGGCCTGGTTCCGCAAGGCCCCGAAGAAGGCGGATGGTGAGCTGCACTCGCTGAGCAGCTTCTTCCACCCGCTCGATGGGGTCGACCGTTGGAATCGCATGCACGGTCCTCGGGGCTTTCTCCAGTACCAGTTTGTCGTCGACGATGCCCATGGCGAAGTGGTCCGCACTGCCATCGAGCGCCTGTCGTCGAACAAGGTCCCGAGCTTCCTCGCCGTGCTCAAGCGGTTCGGTCCGGGGAATCCCGGTCCGCTGTCATTTCCCCTGGAGGGCTGGACCCTCGCCCTCGATATCCCCGTCGGCCCCCCGCAATTGCCTGCCGTCCTCGACCAGCTCGACGAGATCGTGTCCGAGGCTGGTGGTCGGCTCTACCTAGCCAAAGACAGTCGCCTGTCCCCGGAGATGTTCGCCACCATGTACCCCCGGGCCGCCGACCTCATGGACGTCGCCCGGCGGGTGGACCCCGAGGGGCGCCTCTCCTCGGATCTGTCCCGGCGCATCGGCCTCACCGACTGACCTTCGATCCAACCAAGGAGCATCCATGCGCAATGCCTTCGGCCAACCCCAGTCCGTCCTCGTCCTCGGCGGGACCTCCGACATCGCCCTCGCCGTCCTCGATCGTCTCTGTGGCGAGCGGACCCGCACCGTCGTGCTCGCCGGCCGAGATGAGACCCGCCTGGCCGCTGCCACCGAGCGCCTCCTGGCCGCCGGTGCCACCACCGTCGAGTGTGTGCCGATGGAGGCCAGCGACCCGTCGAGTGCGCCCGCAACGATCGAGGCCGGCCTCGCCGCTGCTGGCGGTCGGGTGGACCTCGTGATCGTCGCCGCAAGCATCCTGACCGATCAGCTCGAGGTCGAGAATGACCCTGCGGCCATCAGCCATCTGTTCGACATCAACCTCACCTGGCCGGCTGCCGCCTTGGCCGCACTGCGGCCCCGCCTGCTCGCCCAGGGCAGTGGCCAGGTCGCCATCATCAGCTCAGTGGGCGGAGTCTTGCCTCGTCGGGACAACTACTCCTATGGCGCCACCAAGGCCGGGCTCGACTTCATTGGCATCGGCTATGGAGACTCGCTGCGCGACGCTGGAATCAAGGTCCAGGTCTTCCGGCCCGGGTTCGTGCGGTCGAAGATGACCACCGGTCTCGATGAGGCCCCCATGACGATCGACGTCTCTGAAGCTGCTGATGCCATCGTGGCTGGACTCGCCAGCAATGCCTCGGTCATCTGGGTCCCGTCGAAGCTGCGTCTGGTCTTCGGGGTGATGCGGCACCTGCCACGACCCCTGTTCCGGTTCGTCGCCAGTCGCCGCTGACACCGTCAGTCGGTCCGATGGCCGGTGCTGCCTCAGCGATGCTTGCTCGTCGTGGTGGTCGTGGTTGACGCTGGCATCGTCGACGTGGCATTGGCCGCATAGCGAGCTGACATCGTGAAGAAGTCCCGCGTCCACCACGAGGCGAAGTAGCGAGACGTCCCTCCAGACATTGAGCTGATCAGCAACGACCCGTTCGCCGGGTTGGCCGGCTGGCCGAGCGCCGGAGCGAAGGTGACGAAGTTGACCCAGTCGGTGTTGATGTCGAGCTCCATGGCTCGCTGACAACCGGCCTTCGACAACAGGTCTGCAAGTGCCGTGATGGTCATGGACGGGCCGCCGACGTAGACGATCGATCCATTGCGGCGCACTCCCATGCCGGAACGCCAGACGAGGGCCGATCCGCCCAGCGTGGCTCCCCATCGACTGTTGTCGCTGGCGCTGAGACCAGCGACGGCCTTGCCCTGATCAACGATGAGATCGAGGTTCTGGCGGACTGACACCACGTCGGGGGTCATGGCCACCTGGGTCCCCCAGGCACCGATGTCCATCGTCCCATCCTTGTAGATGACCGCCGAGGCCTTGCCAGCCACCAGCGGGATGACCGTCTTGGCATCGGTGTAGTAGCCGCCCTGGGCATCTTGCATACGGAACCCGGCATTGAACGCCGCCACCAGCGACGTGGCGGCATTCGTGGAGATCGGAGCGGTGCGGGCATAGGGCCCGCCGCCGGGAACCTGGCTGCCCGAATAGAGCGAGGCAGAGAGCAGTTTGGGGTCCATCCAGGCGAGGCCCACCACGTAGCTGGTGTGGATTGCGTCCGGTCGGACATAGGTCTCATAGACGGCCGCGCAGTTGGCCACCAGACGTCCGACCGGCTGCCATACGCCCTCACTCGGCTGAGGCGGCTGGGCAGGGGTCGGCATGGTCCCGGGCTTTGGAAGGGCATCGGGGCAGGTCGAGGCGATCGCCTTAGCCCCATTGCCCTTCGTCTTGAAGGCATTCGCCGGCGGCTTGCCGCCCTTCTTTGGGGGATTCAGTGCGTACCACTCCTGCTCGGCCCAGGTCACAATCCCGCCGATGCCATGGTCGCGCCCCCACTCGGCGAATCGGGCCGACAGGCTCGATCCATAGGACTGGTTGGTCAGAGCCAACCCCAGCGAGATCCCCAGCCACGCGAGGAAGATCACCACGACGCCAATGATGGCCACCGTGATGCGCCGTCGTCGATAGTTCTTCTTCTTCGGCTGCCCCCTCCGGCTCGAACGGCTTCGGGCGTGGCGGGGGGATGTCGCTGCAGCCATCTGAAGAGTCTCCCACCCCGCAGGGTCTCAAGGTTGGAGGCCTCAGCCCTTCGACAGCGGAGCCATGGAGAGCATCAGGGTCTTGTCCCCCACGCTGGCGAAGCGAACCTTGGCCGTCCGTCGGTCACCAGCACCGCTCAGGGCATTGACTCGGCCTGCTCCCCATCGCTCGTGGATCACGGTGTCGCCGATCTCCAAGTCGAGCAGGTGGGCACCGGTCGAAGTGGGCTCGGCGCGGTTGGCGGTGCCGGCTCCGAACACGCGGCCACCATCATCGTCTGAACGGCTGCGCGGCGGCAACGACCAGCCAGACGAGTCACGTCGACGCGGTGAGTCCGTCGGGCCGATGTCCTCGATGAGCTCGGCCGGGATCTCAGAGAGGAACCGACTCGGCAGCGCGTCGGTGGTCTGGCCCCATTGGCTCCTGGTCCAGGCGTGGCTGACGGCGAGGTGCGCCCGTGCCCGGGTGATCCCCACATAGGCCAGCCGGCGCTCCTCTTCGATGTCATCGGGATCGCCGCTGTCAAGTGAGCGAGAGTGCGGGAAAATGCCCTCCTCCAGCCCGACTAAGAACACCGCTGGATACTCGAGACCTTTGGCGATGTGGAGGGTCATGAGCGAGACCCGCTCGGCCGCCTCGCCAAGCTCATCGGCGTCCGACACCAGCGCCACCATCGAGAGGAATTCCTCGAGCGTCTCGTAGGACGAAGCGACGGTGACGAGCTGCGTGATGTTCTCGATCCGGCTCTCGGCCTCATGGGTGCCCTCGGCGGTCAGCTCGGCAAGGTAACCGGACTGCTCGACCACCAGACGCACGAGGCTGCCGGGGTCGAGATAGCCGGTCTCCGATGGGGCCTCGACGGCGAACGAGCCGGTACCCGCATCCACGTCCACCTCGGCTTCGTCATCGTCGATTGAGTAGAGCGGGTCGGCAGCCGTCGCCACCAAGGGGTCGACGGGCTCCATCTGGGCCCGGATCGATGCCAGGAGCTCGGCCACGGCAATGACTGCCTTGGAGGCCTTGGGTGTCAGCGAACCGATCGCCCCGCCGTACTCGATGGCCTCGCCGAAGCTGAGCTGATGGTCCCGTGCATACTGGCCGATAGCCGCCACTGAGGTGGCCCCGATCCCCCGTTTGGGCACGTTGATGATCCGACGGGCCGAGATCTCGTCCTGAGGGTTGGCCAGGAGTCGGACATAGGCGAGGACGTCCTTGATCTCCTTGCGGTCGTAGTAGCGGATGCCGCCGATCACCTT
>CAIUMH010000052.1 GCA_903900235.1 uncultured Actinomycetes bacterium | reverse complement strand
GATGGCCACCAAGTACCCCAACGACCCGAAGAATGCCCAGATCGTCACCTTTCTCCACTTGGCGTGATCCCCCGGATGCTTCCAAAGGTGGGGATTACGGAGAATGATCAAGAAGAAGAGCCACCAACTCAGGCCCATGGCATAGGCCAGGAGGCCGTAGAGGACGACGGCAGCTCGTTCATCACTCAGATTGTGGTTCTGAAACGCCTCGGCCAGTACGGCCGTCGGAAACGAGAGCACTACCGCTCCAAGCAGTATCCCCATGTTGGCCCATTGAAGCGGAAACGAGAGCGCCTTCAGGCGATCGAAGGCTGCGTGGTGGTTCATCCACATCACACCTACGTAGATGAAGGAGACCAAGAAGGCCAGGTAGGTGGGCCACAAATTGAGGAGGCGGTCGGCCAGAGTCGCCTCCCGGTAGCCGGTAATCGACAGATCGAGGGCCAGCAGTGTCAGCCCAATGGCCAAGACCGCGTCGCTGAAGAACTCTGTTCTTCCTACTTCACGAAGGACCATCTGAGCTCTGACATCAGGGCTCTCCTCGGCGGACGCCGAAGTTCCCTCACCCTCAGGGGTTGGCCTCACCGGGGAACGTGAAGTCTGACGCTACAAGCGCACATTTCTGTTCCTGCCTTTGCCAAAGATGACAACGGGTGCTCCCGCTGTCCGCACTTACACCCTACAAGTGATTTCTGAATTTCGGAGGTACCCAGATCCGGTGAAGTCGGGCCACCCCTTCTGTCTTCAGGCGGGTCCGAGGACACCTCTGCTCGCCTCGTTACGGCCTGTGGGTCCGAGCCAGAGGCAAGCTCGTGACCGAGCACCCCCGTCGCTTCGCGCCGGGATGCCGATCACTGATCCCGACCACGGACACGCTGCGTCCTAGATCAGAACGCAGCCGATCTCCTCGGGCTCGGTCAGGGGTAGGCATGGCATCCTTGGATCTCCAACAGTCGGTGTCAGTAACACCACCGGTCATCATGACCGGACCATGCACCGACCGTTGGAGTTTGCTCACCCTGTCATAATCATCAATTTGATTTATTCAGGACTTGGCGCTGAATTCCGCCATGATTGCTGAAAATGTCCCAGTAGGTTGCTCTGATCCATGTTGCCTTGTAAACCACTCACCGACCATTGAGTCTCCGTCTATCGTTAAGTGAGCGGTGGTTTCTTGTGAAACGACAATAAGTTTTCGCCCGTCAGACGACAACGCGCCCACGGCCTTTGTCTCATGGCCGTTCGAAATCCTCAGCAGCTCCAAGGAATGACCTTCTTGACGGATAATCCTCAGGGCAACTTCGCTTCTGGCTGTGTGCCACTCAGGGTCCAGGTGACCATGTGAATCGTGCTTCGGGTTATGGGGGTTATTGATGCCCCAAGTCGCCCCGAAGCATGTCCCGACCCACTCAGTCGGCAAGACCCGAATATCGTTATCTGCCATAGTTCATCCCCCCTACTTTCGATCCGGACCAAAGTGGAACGGTATCAATCTCACGTCGATCAAACTAGCGATTAGTCCTGTTGACTGACAAAGAATACACTAGCCATGGATCACGTCCCGCTGAGTGGTGTCACTTCGGCCGCAGCATCCTCAACGCAGTGACGATCATGCCATGAGGGTCGGTGGCCCTGCCTCTGGACCGATCTCGGTGGGCGTGCTGGCCAGCTGGGCCATGGACTGCTCAGAGAGATAGCGGCGCTCTGCGGCGATCCATTCGTCGTGCTGCTCGACGCAGACCGCCGTGATCAGACGAAGCGCTGAGGCGTCGTTCGGGAAGATCCCGACCACCCGTGTTCGACGTTTGATCTCTGCGTTGACCCGCTCGAGCGGGTTGTTCGACCAGATCTTCGTCCAGTGGCTCTGGGGGAAGCTGGCGAAGGCGCAGAGGTCTTCTTTGGCGTCGCTGAGCATGTCGGCGACGACACCGAAGCGACCATCGAGCTGGCCTGCGACCTGTTCGAGCTGCGCGTGGACCGATGCCTGGTCGGGCTGGGCGAAGATCGTCCTGATCATCGCCGAGACCATCTGGCCATGGGCCTTCGGCACTCTGACGAGCACGTTGCGCTATGCAAGTGAACCCGGCAGCGCTGCCAGGCCGAGCCAACCAGGACCTCGTCAATGGCGGCCTTCAAGCCCAGATGAGCATCTGAAATGACGAGCTCGACGCCGGTGAGCCCCCGAGCCCGGAGGCTCTGAAGGAACTCAGTCCAGAAGACCTTGTCCTCTTAAGTCGCCAATGGAGAGCCCGAGGATCTCTCGATTTCCCTCCTTGGTCACCCCCATGGCGTCGACGACGGCCCGGGAGACCACTCGGTTGTTCACCCGGCCCTTGGGCGCAGGTGGCGTCGAGGAAGACATAGGGATAGATGGTGTCGGCGAGCGACCTCGTGCGGAACGCCTCAAGCTCTTCGTCCATCGCCGCGCAGATCCTCGACACCTCGGACTTCGAGATCCCGGCCTCGACGCCTAGGGCCTGGACGAGGTCATCGACCTTCCTCGTCGAGACGCCGTGGACTTCAAGCCTCGATCACGACGGCGTAGAGTGCCTCGTCGATGCGACGGCGACGCTCCAGGATCGAGGGGAAGAAGCTGCCCTTGCGGATCTTCGGGATCTTGAGGGAGAGAT
>CAIUMH010000051.1 GCA_903900235.1 uncultured Actinomycetes bacterium | reverse complement strand
GCATTCCGCTGTTCAGCGTCGAGAACCATGTGGCGGCGCAGGACTTCGACGTCATTGCCTTCAACCTGTCGGCTGAACTCACCTACACCAACGTGCTCAACATGCTCGATCTGGGTCAGATCCCGATCCGCACGCAAGATCGAGGGGCGACCGACACCATCGTGCTGGTCGGCGGGCACTGCACCTATAACCCCGAGCCCATGGCAGATTTCGTTGATGGGGTCGTCTTAGGAGATGGCGAAGAGGTGATCACCGAGATCTCGGCGATCGTGGGGGAGTGGATCGCCGTTCCGCCAGCGTCGCGTGACCGCCGCGACCTCCACCGGGCGCTGGCCGGCATCCCTGGGGTCTATGTCCCCAGCCTCTATGCCCCGGTGTTCGACGGTCCACGTCAGGTGGGCCTTGAGATCCTGGACCCGGCGGCACCGGCGGTGATCGAGAAGCGCACCGTTGCAGATCTCGGAGACTGGCCGTATCCGAAGCAGCAGCTGGTCCCATTGACCGAGGTGGTCCACGATCGCCTCAACGTCGAGGTGTTTCGGGGCTGCACGCGAGGATGTCGGTTCTGTCAGGCCGGCATGATCACCCGTCCGGTCCGTGAGCGCCCAGCGGCTCAGGTCGCGGACATGGTGGCCAATGGCCTCGCTCGGACGGGCTACGACGAGGTGGCGCTCACGTCGCTCTCGACGGCTGACTTCTCTGGAATCGAGGACATCGTGTCGGGGATCGTGGAGGATCCTCGCAATGACGGCCGAGTGTCGGTGAGTCTCCCGTCACTGCGGGTCGACGCGTTCACCGTGGCGACTGCCGCCTCCATCGGCTCGGTTCGCCGGACGGGGCTGACCTTCGCTCCCGAGGGCGGGACGTGGCGCATGCGCCGGGTGATCAACAAGCTCATCACTGACGAGGACTTGTTCGCCGCCGTCGAAGCCGCCTTCAGCCAAGGTTGGCGTCGGGTGAAGCTCTACTTCCTCATTGGTCTGCCAACCGAGGAGGACGTGGACGTCCTTGGCATCGCTCAGCTTGGAGCGCGATGTGTCGAGATTGGGAAGCGGTATCACCAGAACGTGACCGTCACAGCCTCAGTCGGAGGGTTCGTACCCAAAGCGCAGACCCCCTTCCAGTGGCATGGCCAGGACACCAAGGACGAGCTTGAGCGCAAGGTGGCGATGCTCCGACAGGAGGCTCGACTGACCCGTGGCCTCCAGATCCGGTGGCACGAGCCGGCAGCCACGATTGCTGAAGGGATCGTGTCGCGAGGCGACCGACGCCTTGGGGCTGTGCTCGAGTCGGTCTGGCGTCGTGGTGGCATCTTCCAAGAGTGGTCCGAGCATTTCGACCTCGAGCGGTTCACTACTGCGCTCTCTGAGGCAGGACTCGACCTTGACGCAATGACGACCCGACGTCGCGACGAAGACGAGTTGCTGCCCTGGGCGCACCTCTCGGCGGGTCTGCATCCGGACTTCCTCTGGGGCGAGTACCAAGACGCCATCGCCGAAGTGGGCATTGAGGACTGTCGCTGGACGCCCTGCTACGACTGTGGTGCCTGCACCACGTTTGGGATTGAGCACGTGGTGGCTTCCACTCAGGCGCCGGCTGGCGGCAGCCAAGGGACCGGACAGGGTCTCGACTTGACGACGACGCCGGTGGCGCTCAGCGCCCGGCCGGGTTGAACATGGAGCATCTGCCCGAGCGACTTCGCGTTCGGTACACGAAAACCGGGCGGATCCGCTACACCTCGCAGCGCGACAATGCTCGTGCATGGGAGCGGGCGCTCCGCAGAGCACGACTCCCGATCGCCTACTCCGAGGGCTTCAACCCACGGCCGCTGCTCGCCTTCTCGTTGGCTCTGCCCACTGGCTGTGAATCGGGCGCCGAGTACACGGACCTCCGCTTCGCAATCCCCGGGGAGGCCTCCGTCGGTCCGGTGGTAAGTCCTGAGGCCACCCCAGCGGACGCCTCGGCAGTCGGGGCACTCCTCGACTCACTGCTGCCTGAGGGTTTGGAGGTGCAGGCGGCTGCAGCGATCGGTGACGACCGGACCAGCCTCCAAGAGCAGGTAACATCGTGTTCTTGGAGCGTGGAGGTCACCGGGATGACGGAGACAGAGCTGGTCGAGCGGGTTGAGCACCTGCTCCACGCCGACTCCGTTCCTATTGAGCGGGAGCGCAAGGGCCGCCGGGTCACCGACGATCTGCGACCGAGCATTCAGAGTCTGAGCGTTGAAGGGGGCGGATCGAGCCCCGGAGTGCTCCGATTGGGGGCTGAGCTTGCCACCAAACCCCGAGGGGTTCGGCCAGCTGAGTTGCTCAGAGGGATTTCCCCGACCCTGCGGCTCGTCCGAGCCTGCAGGCGGGCGCAATGGATTGATCACGACGGTATCCGCTTGGAGCCGCTGACCACTGATGGTCAGCTTCTCGGCGCTGCCGCACCGATGGCCGCGGAGAGCGGCCGATGAGAACGAGGAGGGCCTGCTCTGATGAGCGAGCACGAGGACACCGGAGCCGCAACCGGCGAGGCGACCAGCAATACTGAGACGCCCGTCGAGGCGACCTCGAGTACTGAACCACAGATCGAAACGCCCAAGGTTGGCGACACGCGACCGGTTGCACCACAGGTAGGCGACACCATCTCAGCGCCGAAGATCGGCGACACGGCCCCGTCGCCTACTGCTGTCGAGCCACCAGCGTCGCCCAAGGTGGGTGACTCCGCTCCTGGTCCTCGACCAGCAGCGCCGATGCCGCCGCCCAAGGTCGGCGATACCCGACCGGCGGCAGGAGGGACCGAAAGCGCCCCCGTCAAGTCCAAGCCCCAAGGACCGCCGCGCGATCCCAGTCGTGCCCCGAAGCCCGTCGTGGCCACCCCGGCGGCGCCGGATGCCACCGGTGAGGTCGATGAGACGACCAAGGAGGGTGGTGGATCGTCGAAGCGTCGCCGTCGTCGCGGAGGCCGTGAGCGCAAGGGCCGCACCGTGGGTCGGTACCTCATGTGCGTCCACGTCGAAGGAACGACGACCCATATCGCCATGCTCGAGGGTCGTTCGCTGGTCGAGCACTATGTGGTGCGCGAGACCGATGAGACGACCCAGATTGACGGCAACCTCTATCTCGGGCGCGTCCAAAACGTGCTCCCAGGCATGGAGGCCGCCTTCGTCGACATTGGCATCCCTAAGAACGCAGTTCTCTACCGCGGGGATGTGCACTTCGACGCCGATGATGTCGAGGGTGGGATCGCCCAGGCAGCCCGCATCGAGGACGTGCTTCGTGCCGGGCAGTTGATCGTCTGCCAGGTCACCAAGAACCCGATCGGCGCCAAGGGTGCCCGTCTGACCCAGGAGGTCTCGCTGCCGGGACGCTTCGCCGTCTTGGTCCCGAACTCCTCGACCATCGGGATCTCCAAGCGTCTGGGCGACAATGAGCGCAAGCGACTTCGCAAGATTCTCGATGAGGTCCGTCCCGAGGGGCATGGCCTGATCGTCAGGACGGCTGCGGAGGGTGCCTCAGCGGAGGATCTCAAGCGTGACGTTGCCGAGCTCGCTGCCCGATGGAAGTCCATCGAGGCGGAGGCGGCTAAGTCTGGCCGTCCGGGTCTGTTGTTCCGTGAACTCGACCTAGCGGTCCGAATGCTGCGCGAGGAGCTCAATGGCGACTACCGCGGGGTGCTGATCGACGACGAGAATCTCTACAACCAGGTCCGCAGCTATGTCGGCCAGGTCAGCCCAGAGATGGTCGAGCGCGTCGAGCACTACAACCCCACAGCGGAAAACCTGCCGCTCTTCGAGCGCTACTTCGTCCACGAGCAGCTCCACAAGGCACTCGATCGCAAGGTGTGGCTCCCCTCAGGAGGGTCGCTGATTATTGAGCGTACCGAGGCTCTGACGGTGATCGACGTCAACACCGGAAAGAACGTCGGAAAGACCAACCTCGAAGAGACGGTGTTCAAGAACAATCTCGAGGCAGCCGAGGAAGTGGCTCACCAGCTGCGGCTCCGTGACATCGGCGGCATCATTGTCATTGACTTCATCGACATGGAGGCCAAGGGTCACCGCGAAGCCGTGGCTGCCCAGCTGCGTCAGGCACTCTCGAGGGACAAGACCCGGACCCAAGTGTTCGACATCTCCGAGCTCGGCCTGGTCGAGATGACCCGCAAGCGGATCTCCGAAGGGTTGATCGAGTCAGTGTCAACCCCCTGCAGCCACTGCGATGGACGCGGGATCACCTTCGACCCAGCTCTTCCCTGAGCCCGATTTCCCCAATCGCCAACCATCAGTTAGGATCTCACAGTCATGTACGCCGTCATTCGCACCGGAGCCGCCCAAGAGAAGGTTGAGCAGGGCCAGCGCGTCCGCATCGACCTTCGCACCGAAGAGGTGGGATCAGAGATCTCCCTCGTCCCTGTCCTGTTTGTGGACGGGGAAACGGTCCTGTCCTCACCCGATCAGCTTGCAGGGGTCTCCGTGACCGCTCAGGTGATCGCGGAGGAGAAGGGCCCGAAGATCAACGCCATGACCTATAAGAACAAGTCAAACAATCGTCGCAAGTGGGGCCATCGGCAGCGCTACTCGACGGTCGAGATCACCAAGATCTCGGCGAAGTAGCACCTGAGGAAGAGGAGCAGAGATGTCCAAGACCAAGGGTGGCGGTTCCACTCGGAACGGCCGCGATTCCAATGCGCAGCGCCTCGGCGTCAAGGTCTTCGACGGGACCTTCGTCACGGGTGGCTCAATCATCATCCGCCAGCGGGGAACCCGGTTCCACCCGGGACGCAACGTGGGTATTGGCAAGGATGACACGCTCTTCGCGCTGAGCGATGGAACGGTGAAGTTCGGTAGCCGTAAGGGACGCAAGCTGGTTGACATCCTCGTCGACTGAGCCTCGGCCCCCAGATCTGGGGGGATCCAGACGTAGTCAGAACCCCTGGGACTCCGGTCCCAGGGGTTCTGTCGTTGCTGGGGTGCTGCTCGGTGTGGAATTGAGGTCTGACAACGAAGAACCCCCTGAGCCATGAGGCCCAGGGGGTTCGTTCGAGTTCACAGTCAGCCTGCGCCGACTGGAGGCGTCAGCCAGCGACAGCCTTCTTGAAGGAGGCACCAGCCGAGACCTTGGGGGCCTTCTTGGCGGCCACCTGGATCGGGTCACCAGTCTGCGGGTTACGGGCGGTGCGGGCGGCACGGTCGACGCGCTCGAAGGACACGAAGCCGGTGAGGGCAACCTTGTCGCCCTTCTTCACGGTGGCGACGATGACGTCCTCAAGCGCATTGATCACCTCAGCGGCGGTGCTCTTCGGCACGTCGGCCTTGGCTGCCACTGCCTCGATCAGTTCAGTCTTGTTCACGGGGTGACTCTCCTTGTGTCCGGGCCCGTTCTGGGCCACTGAGCAAGATCCTTACCCGATACACGCCGCGATGTGTGGATACTCGCCGATTATTCGTCACCGACCGCAGTGGATGCAGAAAGGAGTCGAAGCGAGGGGAAGCCAACGATGGTGGTCTGAATGGCCCATGCTCGGGCATTTCGGCCCCGCCGATGGGCCATGGCGAACGCCGCGATGCCTTCACCGAGGTGGGTGATGATCGCTGCGAGGAGCACGGTCCGAAGGACACGGTCCGATGGCAGTGGGGTCGTCCGGCGGATTCGAGCAGCCATCGAGGGCATGATCACCATCATGATGAGGGTGAGCAAGCCTCCATCGAGCAGAAGGAACCAGCCGAAGGCTGGGCGGAGGGGGTCATTGTGGGCCATGCCCCGAGTCTGGCAGGCCCGTGCCCATGTCGGCCGTCGCTAACCTCGGGCTGTTGCTAGAGGGCACGACGACGAGAGGGTTGCCACCATGGCGCAGATCAACAGGACCAGGTTGGCCGCACTGCTCGAGCGAGAGCGTGCCGACTACGAGGCCCAGAACTCGGGCTCTCGGGCGGTCTTCGACGCAGGGCGCCATCTCTTTGGCCAGGTGCCGATGACCTGGATGAACCACTGGTCGGGAGGGTTTCCCGTGGCGCTCGATCGTGCATGGGGCAACCGCATCGTTGATGTTGACGGCAACGAGCGCATTGACTTCGCACTCGGCGATACCGGAGCGATGGCAGGTCATTCACCGCAGCCAACGGTGGAGGCCATCGTCCGGCGAGCCGGCGACCTTGGCGGGATCACGACGATGCTTCCCACTGAGGACGCCGAGTGGGTGGCCAACAACCTCTCGCAACGCTTCGGGATGGACCGCTGGTCATTCTCGCTCTCGGCGACCGACGCCAATCGGTGGGCACTGCGGTTGGCTCGGCTGGTGACCAGGCGCCCAAAGGTGCTGGTGTTCTCGTACAGCTATCACGGCAGTGTGGACGAGACCTTCGTCGTGGTGGGTGACGACGGCCAGCCTCGATCTCGGACCGGCAATGTGGCCCCGGCGGTGGATCCGACCGAGACGACCCGGGTCGTCGAGTTCAATGACGTCGAGGCACTGGCCCGCGAGCTGTCACATGGCGACGTGGCCGTGGTGCTCTGCGAGCCAGCCATGACCAATATCGGCATCGTGCTGCCCGAGCCGGGGTTCCTTGATGATCTTCGTCGTGTCACGACGGAGACCGGGACACTGCTGATGATTGACGAGACGCACACGATCAGCATGGGGTGGGGCGGGGCGACCAAGGCTTGGGGTCTCGAGCCCGACATCGTGACGGTGGGTAAGGCGCTTGGCGGGGGAATCGCCTGCGGTGCCTATGGACTCAGCGCGCAGCTGTGGCCCAAGATCGAGGCTGTAGTGGGTGAAGGTGCCGACATCGTCGATGTCGGTGGCGTCGGTGGCACTCTGGCGGGCAATGCACTCTGCCTAGCGGCAATGCGGGCGACGCTTGACGAGGTGCTGACTCCGGAGGCCTTCGAGACGATGATCGACCTCGCCACCCGCTTCACCGAGGGCGTCAATGAAGTGCTGGCTGAGACCGGCGTGCCGTGGAGCGTGGCCCAGCTCGGATGTCGGTCGGAGTATCGCTTCTGTTCGCCGGCGCCGAGGAACGGGGGCGAGGCGGCGAAGGCCCACGACGGTGAGCTCGACGAGTTCATGCACTTGTTCTTGGCAAACCGCGGGGTGCTCATCACGCCGTTCCACAACATGGCGCTGATGTGCCCCACGACGACCATCGAGGACGTCGATCGCCACTCAGCCCTGTTCAGGGCAGCGGTGATCGAGCTGGTCGGCTGAAGGACCACGGACGTTTCCCGGTAGGATCAAGCGCGTGGAGACCGGCTACCACACCCCGCTCGAGGAGTACCTTGAGACCATCGCCACGCTGAGCGACGAGGGTACCGAGGTGATCGGTGCCCGAGTGGCCGAGCGAATGGGCCGCTCTGCCCCGGCGGTGAAGGAGATGCTCGACCGCCTCGAAGAGGATGGCTACATCGCGCGAACAGGTCGAGTGATCGACTTGACCGATGCCGGCCGGGAGGTGGCCACCACCGTCACCCGTCGGCATCGTCTGGCCGAGCGACTCCTCGTCGACGTGATCGGCCTTGAGTGGCACAAAGTGCACGATGAGGCGGGTCGATGGGAGCACGTGATCTCAGCGGATGTCGAGGAGAAGCTCGTGGCGCTCCTCGGCGATCCGGGGACCTGCCCGCATGGCAACCCCATCCCCGGTAGCGCCAATCGCCCGGAGCGCCCGAGCTCGACGCTGGCCGAGGCATCGCCGGGTGACGTCGTCGTCCTCCGGCGCATTGGAGAGCTCGTGGAGCATGATCGCGACGTGCTCGTAGCGATGGACGGCGTATCGTTCACACCCGGTTCCTCGGCCGAGGTGCTGGTGCCCGATGTTCACGACGAGGTCCGGCTGCAGGCGACGCATGGCGAGCTCGTGGTGAGCCTGGCGATGGCACGATCGTTGTGGATCGACACCCTTGAGTCCGAGGGGCGCCAAGGGGCCCCCTAGGATCAAGAGATGGCGGAGTTCGTTGATCAGGCACAGCTCCACGCCAAGGCTGGAGACGGCGGTGCAGGAGCCATCTCGATGCGCCGAGAAGCCCATGTCGATCGTGGCGGGCCCGATGGTGGCGATGGCGGGAGCGGCGGTGACGTGTGGCTGGTGTCAGACCGCAATCAGGCCTCGCTGCTGGGATTCCGTGATCACCCCTTCCGCAAGGCCGAAAGCGGCACCCATGGCAAGGGAAAGAAGCGCCACGGTGCTCGAGGGTCAGAGACGATTGTGCTGGTGCCGGTCGGAACGGTTGTCGAGTCGCTTGATGGTGAGGTGCTCTGCGATCTGATGACCGAAGGGGACCGCTGGCTGGCAGCCGAGGGGGGCCGAGGGGGGATGGGCAACGCGCGATTCCTCTCCAATCGTCGTCGTGCTCCTGCCTTTGCCGAGCAGGGCGAGGTTGGTCAGGAGACCTGGTTCAACCTTGAGCTCAAGCTGGTCGCCGATGTGGCCCTTGTCGGCTTCCCGAATGTTGGCAAGTCGACGCTGATTGCCAGTGTCTCGGCGGCCAAGCCGAAGATCGCTGACTACCCGTTCACGACGTTGATCCCCAATCTCGGTGTGGTGCGTGTCGGTGGAGAGTACGACATGACGGAGTTCGTCATGGCTGACATCCCGGGCTTGATCGAGGGCGCAGCCGAGGGCAAGGGCCTTGGCCATCAGTTCCTGCGGCATATCGAGCGGGCTCGGGTCCTCGTGATCCTCCTCGACCTCGCAGAACCGGACGGTCGAAGCCTGGCGGAGCAAGAGGCGGTCTTGCTGCGTGAGCTCGAGGACTACCAACCTGATCTCATCGATCGACCACGACTCCGGGTGGCATCTCGCTCCGACCTGGTTCCCGACGTCGAGATGGCCGACGGGGATTGCGATCTCGTGATCTCTTCGGTTACGAGGCGTGGCCTCGATGAGTTGGTCGGCCGGCTGGCCACCATGGTCGCTCAGGCTCGGCGGGTCGAGGAAGGCCCCTCGATGGCCATCAAGATCCATCGACCGGCTGAGCGCATGGTCTCGGTTGTGCGCCATGACGATGGAGCGTTCGAAGTCCTTGGACGCGCTGCGGAGCGTGCGGTCCGCTTCTCGAACTTGACTGATGACGGGGCGCTCGATGAAGCGGTCCGCCGGCTTGAGAAGCTTGGCGTCGCCCGCATGCTGCGTCAGGCCGGCATTGGCGAAGGTGCCAAGGTCATCGTCGGCGATGTCGAGTTCGACTGGTGGATGGACAAGACGATGGCTGGTCTGTCTCCAGAGGATCTTCCCCGCCGACCCCACACGAAGCGGGCTGCTCGTTGACGCGGCGCATCGTCGTCAAGGTGGGCTCGTCGTCGGTCACCGGTGATGATGGTCTCCCCAATACTTCGCTATTGATGGCCCTCGCGGCCGAGCTCGAGAAACTGCGTGACTCGGGGTGGGAGAGCGTGGTGGTCAGCTCCGGGGCAGTGGCGGCCGGGTGGGCCACCATTGGCCAGGGTAAGGACCGACCGACCGACGTGTCAGTCCTCCAGGCCGTCTCCGCCATTGGGCAGCACCAGCTGATGTCGACCTGGGCCAACGCCTTCGGGGTGCAGGGCCGCACGGTGGGCCAGGTGCTCCTCGTCCCGCACGACTTCACCGACCGCCGCCAGTACCTTCACGCCCGCCAGACGCTGTCCACGCTGCTTTCACTGGGCGTGGTCCCGGTGGTCAACGAGAATGACGCGGTGGCCGACGACGAGCTTCGATTCGGCGACAATGACCGTCTGGCTGCGCTGGTGGCTCACCTAGTGGGCGCCAGTCGCCTCGTTATGCTCACCGATGCCCCGGGACTGCTGACCGCTGACCCTCGGCTGGACCACGAGGCATCATTGATCGAGATTGTGACCGAAGTCGATGCCCGTCTCGAAGCGGCGGCCGGAGGAACGACCGGGGTGGGTTCGGGTGGGATGGCATCGAAGGTTGCTGCGGCGAGAATCGCCTCCTTCTCGGGGGTCGAGACCGTGATCGCTCATGCTGGGCTCGAAGGCGTGCTGGGGCTCATCGACGCCGAGCCCCGCACCGTCGGGACGACGTTCGTGGCCCGTCAGAGCGATTTGAATGCCCGACGCCTCTGGATCGCCTTCGCCGTGGCATCGTGCGGCCGGCTGATGATCGACGATGGGGCCATTGATGCCCTCGTCAAGCGTGGGGGGTCCCTGCTGGCAGCTGGGGTCACCAAGGTGACGGGCGAATTCTTGCCTGGTGATGCTGTGGAGATCCATGGGCCCGATAGCTCGCTGGTCGGCAAGGGGCTTGTTCGATGCTCGGCTGACGAGTTCGCACTAGGAGCGGGCAATCTCGTGGTTGTCCACCGCGACGACTTGGTGCTCCTCGGCTGACGCCGGGTGCCGCAGGGGTTCCCTCGATGCATTGGTACGCTCTGCCCTCATGACGCTGTCCCACATTGCCGTGCTCGGCGCAGAGGTCAAGAAGGCGTCAGTCGAGGTCGCTCAAGCCTCCGGTGCTGTTCGCCAGGAGGCACTCAGGGCAGCCGCACGGGCACTTCGCGCGGCTCAGGGCGAGATCCTCGAGGCCAACGAGGCCGATCTTGTGGCCGCACAGGCAGCGGAAATTGGGGCGACCGCCATCGATCGGCTCCGGCTTGATGAGGGACGGATCGAGGCGATGGCCCGAGGCCTCGAGACGGTGGCGGGGCTGCCGGACCCAGTTGGCGTGACCGTGGACGGGAGTATCCGACCCAATGGGCTCAAGGTCACGAGGGTTCGGCGACCACTTGGGGTCATCGGGGTCATCTATGAGAACCGCCCAAATGTCACCGCAGATGCAGCTGGTCTCTGTATCGCCGCAGGCAACGCGGCATTCCTCCGGGGATCCTCGACGTCGATCCGCTCCAATGTGGCGGTGACTGCAGCGCTGCGCGCTGGTCTCGTCGCAGTTGGACTTCCGGCTGCGGCGATCACCTTGGTGGAGGACACAAGCCATGAGACCGCTGCGGCCTTCATGCAGCTTGAGGGAATCATCGACTGCCTGATCCCGAGGGGTGGACCGGCGCTGATCGGGTCGATGCGAGCGCACGCCACGGTGCCCTATGTCCTCGATGGCGGTGGGAACTGTCATGTCTATGTCGATCGCGCCGCCGACCTCGACATGGCCATCGCGATCATCGTCAACGCCAAGACCCAGCGTCCTGGGGTCTGCAACGCCATGGAGTCGCTCGTCTTGCACGAGTCGGTGGCGGCCGAGGTGCTCGATCGACTGTCGAGCGCCATGCCGGAGGTCCGGCTCCTCGGTGATGAGGCGGCGTGTGGGTTCCGTGACGACATTGAGGCCGCCACCGAAGAGGATTTCCATATTGAGTTCCTCGACCTCGTGGCGACCGTTCGGGTCGTGGCTGATCTCGACGAGGCAATCGACCACGTCAACCGCCATAGCTCAGGTCACTCCGAAGCCATCGTCACCGACGACGTGGTGGCCGCCGAGCGATTCTTGAACGAGGTCGATGCGGCAGCAGTGCTGCTGAACGCCTCCACCCGCTTTGTCGACGGCAGCGAGCTCGGCCTCGGCGCCGAGGTCGGTATCTCGACACAGAAGATCCATGCTCGGGGCCCGATGGGCCTCGAGGCACTCACCAGCATCCGCTGGGTCATCCGAGGAGAAGGACAGACACGCACGTGAACGACATCACCGCACCGCGATTCTCGAGCCCCGATGAGGTCGGGGACCGACTCAACGAGGTTGACTACCTGTCCGACGAGGCCATCGCCGCCACTGTCTTCTTGGCTGATCGACTGCAGAAGCCCATCTTGGTGGAAGGACCTGCCGGAACAGGCAAGACCCAGCTGGCCAAGTCCGTTGCGGAGCTCACGGGCGCTCGGCTGATCCGGCTCCAGTGCTACGAGGGCCTCGATGAATCCAAGGCCCTCTACGAGTGGAACTACCGCAAGCAGCTGCTGCGGATCCAGGCCGGACAAGGGAGTGCCCAAGATCGGGATTGGTCGGAACTCGAGGAGGACATCTTCGACGAGGACTTTCTGCTCACCCGACCGCTGCTCGAAGCCATCCGAGCCAAGGACCCGGTTGTCCTACTCATCGACGAGGTTGACCGGGTGGAGCTCGAGACCGAGGCGCTCATGCTCGAGATCCTCTCTGAGTATCAAGTGTCGATACCTGAGCTCGGAACGGTCACGGCCGAGCAGATACCCATGGTGTTTCTGACATCGAACAACACTCGCGAACTCTCCGAGGCGCTCAAGCGCCGATGCCTGTTCCTGCACGTGGGCTACCCCGATGTCGAGCGCGAGCGGATGATCGTGGAACGTCGCGTGCCTGGCATCTCGGGAGAGCTGGCGCTCCAGATTGCCCAGATCGTCCGAACCATCCGGTCCATGGAGCTTCGCAAGCACCCGTCGGTATCGGAGACGATTGACTGGGCGCGAACCCTGGTGGTCCTCGGCAAGGGTGAGATCAATGAGACCGATACGGCCGAGACGCTCCACATCCTGCTCAAGTACCAGAGCGATATCGAGCGAGCCCGCCACGAGCTCCTTGGCACCAAGCCTGCTCCGAGGAGATAGGGGAGAGGAGTGCTCGACGTCCTGAATGACTTCATCGTCGAGCTCCGGCGCGCCGGCCTGCCCATCTCGCTGACCGAGCACGTCGATGCCGCCAATGCCGTCTCGGAGATCGACCTCGGGCAGCGGGCGGTTTTTAAGTCCTCGCTTCGAGCCACCTTGGTCAAGTCCGAGGACCACCGTGCGGCCTTCGATTCGGTATTCGAGATCTACTTCGCCGATCGCCGAGACCGCTCGGCAGACAATGACGCCGATGATCACGACGACGACGATCGTGACGACCAGGACGATGAGGCACAGGGCCAGGGGGCCAAGGGCCTCAAGGGCGCAGGAAAGTCCATGGGCCAGGGCGGCGGGTCGACGATGTCGGCTGAGGAGTTGGCCCAGATGCTCGAGGCAGCCATCCGGAGCAATGACGCCCAGATGCGCTCTGCCGTTGCCCAGCAGGCAGTCAGCCGTTACGCCGGGATGGAGCCCGGACGCCCGGTCGGCGGGACCTACTACCTCTATCGGACCCTGCGAAACCTCGATCTCGACGGGGTGCTCGAGAAGGTGCTCGACGAGCAGCGCCGGGACAAGGGTGAGGCCGGCTTGACGGGACTCGAGGAGCGCCTCGCCCGCGACGAGCTCGGCGTGCGCGTCGAAGGGATGAAGCGAGCGGTGGAGGCTGAGATCCGACGACGGCTGGTGGAGGATCGTGGGGCAGAGGCTTTGGCTCGATCGGTGCGCAAGCCCCTGCCCGAGGACGTCGATGTCATGCATGCCTCGCGAGACGAGATGCTGTCGCTCCAGCGGGCACTCGGGCCGCTGAGCCGCAAGCTAGCGGTGCGTCTGACGCGCAAGCGGCGCCATGGGCGAAAGGGCCCCCTTGACTTCCGCCAAACCGTGCGTCGGTCGCTCTCGACGGGGGGCGTGCCGATCGACCCGCGCTACAAACACCCCAATCCCTCGAAGCCCGAGATCGTCGTGATCGCCGACATCTCAGGGTCGGTGGCCTCGTTCGCCCGATTTACCCTCCACCTCGTCTACGCCATCAGCTCGCAGTTCTCCAAGGTCCGGTCATTCGTGTTTGTCGACAACATCGATGAGGTGACCCGTCTGTTCGAGGTGGCAGATGACCCAGCGGAGGCCATCGAGCGGATCAACTCCGAGGCCGACGTGGTCTGGGTGGACGGCCATTCGGACTACGGCCACGCCTTCGAGCGCTTCCATGACCGATGGGCCGACGAGATCAACTCGCGCACCAGCGTGCTGATCTTGGGAGACGCTCGCAATAACTACCACGCGTCGAATGCCTGGGTGATCGCTGATCTCCAGGCGCGAGCCCGGCACGTCTACTGGCTCAACCCGGAGCCGTCGTCCTATTGGGGATCAGGCGACTCGATCGTCGGAGAGTACGGGGTGCACTGCGATTCCGTGGTTGAGGTCCGCACGCTGCGTCAGCTCGAGAAGTTCGTCGGCGAGCTGGCGTGAGCCGGATCCAGCCACCCGAAGGACTCCGCACCACCATGGAGACACCCTCGGGTGCCACGAGGATCGTGCTGGTGCGCCACGGCCAAGGCGAGGTCAACGTCTCGGGACGCATTGGCGGCCACGACACCTGCAGCGGGCTGACCGATGAGGGTCGACGTCAGGTGTCGGCTATGGCCGATCGGCTTGCGGCGACCGGTGAGCTCGCCGATGCGGAAGTCCTGATGGCCTCACGACTTGCTCGAGCCCAGGAGACGGCGGCGATCCTGGCTCCGGCCCTGCGTCGTGATCCCTCGGAAGTGGTCATCGACTGCGATCTGTGCGAGCTGCACCCAGGAGTCGCCGATGGGCTGCTCTGGGAGGAGTACGTCGAGCAATTCGAACCCCGCGACTTCGACGCCAATCCCGGCGACCCCTTCGCCCCCGGCGGAGAGTCCTGGAACGGGTTCGTCGACCGGGTTGGTCAGGCCATGGAACGAATCGCCGGTGCCCAATCTGGACGCCTCGTCGTCGTGGCTACCCATGCGGGGGTGATCGAGGCCTCCATGCTTCGGCTTCTTGCGGGATCTCCCGAAGGAGGACCCCACCGCCGCCTTCGGCTCCAGACCGCGCATGCGTCGTTGACCGAATGGGAGCACTCGGACTTCGGATGGCGACTCAAGCGCTACAACGACGTGCATAGCTGATGTCGGAGCGCTGCCGCCGGGCACGTTGCGTGCCGGGCTCATGGTTGTGTCGTGCACCGGAGTCAGGCCGACCGCACCGACGAATGTGAATCTGCCGCTGATCGGGGCCGAAACGGCTCGGTAGCCGCCTCTCGGTCAGGCTCGGAGCTGCTCGGCGACCAAGAACGCCAGATCGAGCGATTGGCGAGCATTGAGTCGTGGATCGCAGATCGTCGTGTAGTTGTCCGCCAGATGGCCCTCGAGGATGGACTCCGAGCCGCCGAGGCACTCGGTCACGTCGTCGCCGGTGAGCTCGATGTGCACGCCACCGGGCCAGGTGCCCATAGATCGGTGGACGGCGAAGAATGCGGCGATCTCGGCCACGATGTCGTCGAAGCGCCGGGTCTTGTGACCGCTTGACGAGGTGAAGGTGTTCCCGTGCATCGGGTCACATGCCCACACCACTGGATGCCCTGAGCGGCCAACCGCCTCGATGAGTTCCGGCAGATGGGCACTCACCCGGTCGGCGCCGTAGCGGGTGATGAGCGTGAGCCGTCCTGGGGTCATCCCGGGATCGAGCGTGTCACACAGAGCGGCGATCTCATCGACGTCGGCGGAGGGTCCAACCTTGATGCCGATGGGGTTCTTGACGCCGGAAAGGAACTCGACGTGGGCGCCGTCGATCTGGCGGGTGCGGTCACCGATCCAGAGCATGTGCGCCGAGCAGTCGTAGGCGTCGCCGGTTGTTGAGTCGATCCGGGTGAGCGCCTGTTCGTAGGGCAGGATCAATGCCTCGTGGCTGGTGTAGAAATCGACCTCGTGGAGCGAACCCTCGCGCGATAAGTCGATGCCACAGGCAGCCATGAAGTGCAACGCCCGGTCGATCTCGCCTGCAATCGTCTCGTAGCGCTGACCCTCGAGCGACGATGCGACAAACTCCTGGTTCCATGAGTGGACCTGACTGAGGTCGGCAAACCCACCCTTGGTGAAAGCACGAAGCAGGTTCAGCGTCGCCACCGACTGGTGGTAGGCCTCAAGCAGGCGCGTGGGGTCCGGCGTCCGATCGGCAGCGGTGAACACCTCGGAGTTAACGATGTGGCCCCGGAACGAGTCGAGCACCAGGCCGTCGCGCTCCTCGGTAGCGCTCGATCGCGGCTTTGCGAACTGCCCTGCGATCCGGCCGACCTTGACCACCGGGACGCCAGAGGCGTAGGTCAAGGCGACAGCCATCTGCAGGATGACTTTGAGCTTGTCCCGGATCTGGTCGGCGGCGGAGTCGTGGAAGGACTCCGCACAGTCGCCGGCCTGGAGGAGGAAGGCCCGACCGGCGGCAACGTCGGCGAGGTCGGCCGACAGGCGACGCGCCTCGCCGGCGAAGACGAGCGGTGGCAGGAGGGCTAGGTGTGCCTCTATCGCCGCAAGCGCAGAAGCGTCGGGCCAGGTCGGCTGCTGGGCCGCCTCATGGGCGCGCCAGGACCCGGGGCTCCAGTCCTGAGGGTCTCGGGTCTCGGTCACGGCACTGATGCTACGGGACGTGGCGTGGGCTCGGTCGCCGACCGAGGTTCTAGGCTCGGAAGATGGCTCAGCGGCATCGGTCCACCGTCGGTGCTTGGCGTCGAAGGGGCTGATGGTGGCGATGCCTCAGCAGCCGGGTTCGGTGGGGATCTTTGGCGGCACCTTCGACCCGTTGCACCTCGGCCATGTGGCGGCGGCTGATCGGGCTCGCCAATCGCTCGGCCTGACCAGCGTGCTGATCGTGGTCGCCAACGATCCTTGGCAGAAGTCGCCAGGGCGAATGGTCTCTCCCGCGGTCGAGCGGCTGGCCATGGCGAAGTTGGGGGTCGAGGGCCATGAGGGCCTGGAAGTCTGCGACTTCGAGGTCGAGCGCGGGGGACCGAGCTACACCATCGACACCGTTGAGCAGCTCGGCGAGGGTGGGGTGGTGCTCCCGTGGCTGGTCGTGGGGGCTGATCTCGCTGGCACGCTCGACACGTGGGAGCGAGCCGACGAGCTGCGAAGGCTCGTCCGCGTCGCTGTCGTATCTCGACCCGGAAGCCCCCTGCGACTCCCGCGGGGCTGGCGCAGCGTGGCGCTCGAGAGCGATGAGCTCGACATCTCAAGCACCAGTATCCGCCGTGACGTAGCACAGGGTGTATCGGTGTCCGGCCGGGTGCCGGAGGCCATCATCCGGCACATCGACGAGCACGGTCTGTACGCTTGAGGAGCAGATGACCCTCGAGACCCCCTCACACCAGCGTCGTGGCGCAGTCCTTCACCGCTCCCGTCAGCACGGAGCGCATGCTGCCAGCTTCGGACACCACGCCGCCCCGAGCCGACGGTCCCGTCGGGCGGCCACTGCAGCAGCGCACCGTGAGCGCACACGATGGATGGCCGTTTCAGTGCTCCTTCTCGCCGCCCCGTTCGCTGCGTCCCTTGGTGCATTGTGGGGTGTCCGATGAGCGATGCCGTGGCTGTCGAGATCATTAGTAACCCCACGGCAGACACCCTCGCCTTGGTGGAGGCAGCTGTTCGGGGAGCCGATGACAAGCTGGGCATCGACCCAATAGTTCTCGATCTCGCCGAGCTCCTCGGAGTCGTGGAGGCGTTCGTCATTGTGTCGGGTCGCAATGAGCGACAGGTGTCGGCGATCGTCGAGGAGATCGAGGCGCAGATCAAGGTGGCCACAACGAGGTCACCCATTCGTCTTGAGGGACATCGGGAGCCGTCATGGGTCCTGATGGACTACGGCGACGTCGTCATCCACGTGTTCCTCGAGGAGACCCGCGAGTTCTATGACCTAGAGCACCTCTGGTCGAATGCTCCGCGCATCGACGTCTCAGCCTTCGTGAGTCGTCCCGAGGCGGCTGACGAGACCACAGCGCACTAGGGGCGGACAAGTGGTCGGTAGTCCGCTGCACTGACCGGCAGCGCCGTGGTCACGCCACTTGGCGTAGGCACGCTGATGGAGTGCCCACCGATTGAGAAGAGGACCTCGGAGATTCCAGGCTGGCTTGTCGTGGTCAGCACGATCTGGGCCACGGCGGTGACCTCGGCCTCGCCGGTGATCTGACCGAAGCTCTGGCTGAGATCGAGGGTGACGCGGGTCCCTTGGGTCGTGGTGTCGAGCACCTTGACCTCAGAGGGCAGTGCAGTGGTCAGCCCCTGCGTGGTCTCGGCGGTCGTGGGTCCAGCAAAGAGCGCCTTGAGCACGTCGATGAGTCCAGCAGGAACCACGACGTCACGACGGACCTCGACCACATTGCTCGAGTCTGCGAGGAAGATCGGCTCCGACACGAAGGCAGCAGCCGGCTGGGTCGTAGTGGTGGTGGAGGGGATGGTGGGGGACAAGAGGTGGAAGGGCACCCGGTGATCAGAGACAGATCGGGCGTCGTGTGACGTCGGGATGCCGCAGGCGCCGAGGACGAGGCCAGCGAGGCCACAGGCGGCGACTCGCACGAGGGATTTCATGCCGAGGACTCCTGACTGAGTGGCAGGGTGACGATGAACGAGGAACCAACGCCCTCCCGGCCGGCCTCGATGCGCACGTCGCCACCGAGTCTTCGGACATGTTCGGCAACCAGGGCCAGACCGAGCCCAGAGCCATCGGTGGTGCCGCGCCTGCCAGAGGTGACCCCTCGGTAGAAGCGTTCGAAGATCCGGTGACGATCGTCGGCTTCGATGCCCGGTCCGGCGTCGTTCACGGCGATCTCGAGACCGTGGTCGTCTGCCGTGATGGCTACCGTCACATCAGTCGCCCCCCCTGCGTAGAGGCTGGCGTTCTCGAGCAGGTTCGCAATGATTCGCTCTACTCGCCGTTTGTCCACCAAGAGGACGGCAGCGTCAGCCCTTGCAGAGATGTGCATGGGGGGCTGCTCGGTGGCGGGAAGGCTCTGGCTGGCAGCACTCACGCACTGCCGGACGAGCTCGCCTGCGACCACCTCGTCAAGCAGGAGATCACTTGATCCGGCGTCGAGCCGAGAGATCTCGAGTAGGTCGGCGACCATGCGCTGGAATCGGCGTAGGTCACCGGCCATCAGATCGACGGCCTGTTCGGCTCGCTCGGGGAGCTCGGAGCGGGTGGACTCGAGTACTTCGAGCGATGCGGCGAGCGTGGTCAGCGGCGAGCGCAGCTCATGGCTGACGTCGGAGGTGAACCGAGCATCCCGCTCTATTCGATCCTCGAGCTTGTCGACCATCGTGTTGAACGAGGTCGACAGCGCCCCGAGATCCGGGTCGCGGCGATCAACTGGCAGACGGGTGGTGAGGTCCCCGACGGCGATCGCTGCAGCGGCGACGGAGACTTCAGTCAGGGGCCGCATGGTCCTGCGACTGGCCAAGAGGCCGACCAGGGCGCCGAGCACCGTACTGATGGCAGCTGCGGCGGCAAGAGCGGCCAGCAGAACCCTGAGCGTGTGATCGAGATCGCTGAGGTCGACGACGAGGTAGTACGAGGAGCGCACTGCTGGGAGCGGAACGCCGACCATGAGATGGGGCGAGGAGGAAGTCGGGGCGGTCACTGTGGCCACGTGACCCTGCCGAACCTCGCGGCGCAGCGAGGAGGGAATGTTCGAGCGCGAGATCGACAGCGAGGTGGAGAACCATCGGCCGTCGTTGTTCAGCAGCGATGCGGTCGAGCGGCTCGTGTCGAGGCTGGTCACTTGTGCGTCGATGGAAGGAACCGATGCCCCGAGTGCATTTCGGAGCAGGGCTGCATTGGCATAGGCCTGTCGGAGCGCTGCGCCTTGTTGCTCCACGATCAGGGTGTGGCGAGCGGTGAAGTAGGCGAGTCCACCCATGAGGACCGACAGGCTCAGTGCACCGAGGGCGAACGCGGCGATGAGCCTGGCCCGAAGGCCGAGTCGACCAGGGCGCTCGGGCCCGATGGTCATGGCGAGGGACTCACGGGACGAGCTTGAAGCCGATGCCGCGAACCGTGACGAGGTGGCGGGGGAGTGCGGGGTCGGGTTCGATCTTGGTGCGGAGGCGACGAACGTGGACATCGACGAGACGACCATCGCCGAAATAGCCATATCCCCAGATCCGCTCGAGGAGGTGTTCTCGGGTTACCACCTTGTTTGGCGTGGCCGCCATCTCGCACAGGAGGCGGAACTCGGTGCGAGTGCAGTGAACCTCTGAACCATCTGGGTGGCGGAGTACTCCCTCGTCGGGCAGCAGCTGCATGTCGCCGATGGTCACCATGGCTGCGTCTTCGTCGCTGCGCGAGCGCCGCAGCAGCGCTCGCATCCGTGCGGCGAGCTCCTTGGGGACGAACGGTTTGGTGACGTAATCGTCCGCGCCCGCCTCGAGACCGGCCACGACGTCGTGAGTGTCGGAACGGGCGGTCACCATGATGATCGGGACCGCTGAGCCACGACGAATGGCCCGGCAGCACTCGAAGCCGTCGATGCCCGGGAGCATCAGATCAACGAGGACCAGGTCGATTCCACCAACGGCGAATCGGTCGAGAGCCGCCTCGCCGCTTGCGGCCTCAGCTACCTCGTAGCCCTCGCCTTCGAACGACAAGCGCATCGATGAGCGGATGCGCTCATCATCTTCAACGATGAGGATCCGATCGGGCATCGAACTGAGCTCCTCCTCTGCATCGTTGTGATCGAAGGCGTACCCTCGTCGATCACGTTAGGGCACGACCCTGCGCAATCTGCGGACGCTCCCGGCGTAGCCTCGATCTATGTCTGTCGATCTGTTCCGGCATGATGACTTCGGGCTCTGGCTCGAGGGCCGATCCCCAGCGACGCGCCGGGCCTACTGCTCCGATGTCCGCCAACTCGAGGTATGGCTCGGCGAAGTGGGCGTTGCTGACCCCGCCATGGTCTCCCGGCTCCACCTGCGGTCATGGATGGCATCGATGACCGATCGTGGCCTGGCCAAGGCGACGATCGCTCGCAAGGCGGCGTCGATCAGGGCGTACTTCTCATGGCTAGTCGAGCGCGGAGTGCTGGTCGATGACCCGGCGGCTCGACTGAGCTCTCCTTCGGCGAAATCGCGGCTGCCCGACCTGGTGGGCCAGGTTGAGCTGACTGAGTTGCTCGACGGCCCCGAGGATCGACATGACCCCTACTGGATCCGCGATCAGGTCGTGATCGAGGTGCTCTACGCCGCAGGACTCCGAGTGGCCGAGCTCTGTGACCTCGACGTTGATGACGTCGACCTGGCCATGGGCATGGTGACGGTGATGGGCAAGGGTGCCAAGGAGCGTCGAGTCCCGATCCATGAGCGGTGTGCGCAGTGGATCGAGCGATATCTCAGCGATGCCCGCCTGGCGATGATGCGCCAGGACTCACCTGCCGCTGCGCTGCTGTTCAACCGATTGGGGAGGCGGCTTGGTCCCCGCGACGTCCGTCGGATCCTCGATCGCCGATCCAGTCAGCCCACGCACCCCCACGCGCTGCGGCACACCTACGCCACCCACCTGCTCGATGGTGGGGCCGATCTTCGCGTGGTCCAAGAGCTGCTCGGTCACGCCAGTCTCGGGACGACGCAGATCTACACCCACGTCTCAAAAGATCGCCTCCAGCAGGTCTACGACCGCACCCACCCGCGATCGTGACCTCACGGTGGGGCGAGTGGGTGGAGCCGGGCTAGTGTCTAGGGGTCGTGTCAATCGGCACGACACCAACGAGGAGTACTGCCCTGCTGCGTCCTTACGGTCGCTCCGCCCAGCGGAGCGCTGCAGCATGGGTCGACAACCGCTAAGACACGAAGGAGATGACCATGGCTGTGGTCACGATGCGCCAGCTGCTCGACGCTGGGGTCCACCTCGGACACCAGACGCGACGTTGGAACCCCAAGATGCGACGCTTCATCTACGGAGAGCGTTCTGGGATCTACCTGATCGACCTCCACAAGACCCTGTCGGGCATTGAGTCGTCGTACACCTATGTGCGAGACCTCGTTGCCGGTGGTGGAACCATCTTGTTTGTCGGCACCAAGAAGCAGGCACAGGGGCCGATCTCTGGCTACGCCGATGCCTGTGGGATGCCGTACGTCAACCACCGTTGGCTCGGCGGCATGCTGACCAACTTCCAGACGGTCTCAGGTCGCGTGAAGCGGCTCCAGGAACTGCGGGTGATGCAGCGGGCCGGTGACTTCGAGGGTATGCCCAAGCGTGAGGCGCTCCGTCACTCCCGCGAGCTCGACAAGCTCGACCGCAACCTCGGCGGAATCTCTGGCCTCGGCAAGTTGCCTGATGCCATCTTCGTGGTCGACACGAACAAGGAGCACATCGCCGTCAACGAGGCCAACAAGCTTGGACTTCCGGTGGTGGCAGTGGTCGACACGAACTGTGACCCTGACCTGATTGACTACGTCATCCCCGGCAACGACGATGCGATCCGATCTGGTGAACTGCTCTGCCGAGTGATCGCTGATGCCGTGGTGGAAGGTCGCTACATTGCGGCCAACCGACCCAAGGCTCAGGCCGCTGCCGCTCCTGCGGCCGCTCCGGCACCCGCCGCCCCCGCACCTGAGGTGGCTACAGCACCTGATGCCACCACGGCTCCTGAGGCCGAGGTTGCGCCCGTCCAGGCCCCCGCGACGACGACTGACGTTGCGGAGGCTCCCATCTCGGCTACCGCGGACGACGCGGTTGCCACTGCTCCCACGGAGGTCTGATCACCATGGCAGATATCAGCGCAAAGGATGTGCAGTCGCTGCGCAAGTCGACCGGCGTCGGCATGCTGGACGCGAAGCGCGCCCTCATCGAAAATGATGGAGACATCGACAAGGCCACCGTGTGGCTGCGCGAGCAGGGGATCTCGAGCGCTGCCAAGCGCAACGACCGCGAGGCGTCCCAAGGCGCGGTCACGGCCATCCGTGAAAACGGCGCAGCCGCCATCGTCGAGCTCCGCTGCGAGACGGACTTCGTCGCCAAGTCTGCTGAGTTCGTCAGTCTGGTCGACGAGATGACCGCCAAGGTGTGTGCAGAGGGACCGGGAGCGGCTGAGTCGTTCGCCGCCAAGATCGACGAGCTGCGCACCACCTTGAAGGAGAACATCTCGGTGGGTCAGGTGGTCTACCTCAAGGCCACCGAGGGTCAGGTGCTCGATACCTATGTCCACCTGCAGGCCGACCGTGGCGTGAACGCGGTGATCGTGCAGCTCGAGGGCGGCACCGAAGAGACGGCACACGACATTGCGGTGCACGTGGCCTTCGCTCGACCGGAGTTCGCCAGGCGTGAAGAGGTGCCTGCCGATCAGGTGGCTGCTGAGCGAGCCACGATCGAGAACATCAGCCGCAATGAGGGCAAGCCTGAGGCAGCCATGGAGAAGATCATCGAAGGTCGACTCAACGGCTGGTACAAGGATCGTGTCCTCCTTGAGCAGTCGTATGTCAAGGACGAGAAGAAGTCGATCGCTGACCTGCTCGGGAGTGCGACATTGGTCTCGTTCGCCCAGGTCATCATCGGCGGCTGAGGGAGACGGTCATGGGCGTCAAGAACAGGCTGGTGCTGAAGATGTCGGGTGAGGCGCTTGCCTCGACGGCATCGGACCAGACTATTGACGCCGCCACGGTCGACCGGCTCTGCCGAGAGATCGCCGAGACGAGAGAAGAGCTCGATCTCGAGTTGGCAATCGTCGTGGGCGGAGGAAACATCTGGCGGGGCGCGACCGGTGAGATGGCCGGCATGGACCGCTCAACGTCCGACGCCATGGGGATGCTGGGGACGGTCATCAACGCCCTTGCCCTCCAAGACGCCCTCGAGTCACACAATCAGCCGACGAGGGTGCTCTCCGCCATCCGGATGACCGAGGTGGCCGAGCCCTACATCCGTCGGCGGGCCATGCGTCACCTCGAGAAGAAGCGGGTGGTGATCTTCGCAGCGGGGATGGGCAATCCGTATTTCACGACGGATACCGCAGCGGCATTGCGCGCCGCCGAGATTGAGGCGTCCATGCTGCTCAAGGGAACTCATGGAGGCGTCGACGGCATCTATTCGGCAGACCCCAAGGTTGATCCCTGGGCCGAGCGCTACGACCACGTGACCTTCCGTGACGTGGTCACCAAGGACCTCCGGGCGATGGACCTGACAGCCATCACCTTCTGCTCCGACAACGAGCTTCCCATCAGGGTATTTGACCTCATGGCGCCGAATAACCTGCGAACTGCGCTTTCTGGCGGTTCCGTCGGTACGCTGGTCTCGTGATGGACGACGACATGGCAGCGATGGTTCTCGACGAGGCCAAAGAGAAGATGGCGAAGGCGCTCGACCACGTGAAGGCAGACTTCGGCACCGTCAGGACCGGCCGAGCGACGCCGGCGATCGTTGAAGGCCTGATGATTGACTACTACGGCACGGCGACCCCGCTGAAGTCACTCGCTAGCTTCAATGTCCCCGAGGCTCGATTGCTGCAGATCGTTCCATTCGACAAAGGGGCCATGGCCTCCATTGAGAAGGCGATCAGTTCGTCGGATCTCGGCATCAACCCTTCGAACGATGGCCAGGTCATCAGACTCGCCTTTCCGCCCCTGACTGAGGAGCGCCGGAGAGACATGGTCAAAGTGGTTCGCCAGAAGGCGGAGGATGGACGCGTGCAGGTCCGAAACCTGCGCCGAGCGACCCGCCATGAGCTCGACCAGCTTGAGAAGGATGGTGAGCTCTCCTCCGACGAGCACGAGCGGGTAGCCAAGGCACTCGAGAAGGTGACCCACGATGGCGTGGAGGCCATCGACGCGCTGCTCGCCCACAAGGAAGCGGAACTCCTCGATGTCTGACGAGAACCCGAATCTCTTCGACGAGCCCGAGGATGAACGGCCGACAGCACCGGTTGTCAGAATCTCTGGGGCGACGCCGGCCTCCGATGACCTGTTCACTGAGTTCGATGATGAGGTGGCGACGCCTCCGGCACCCGAGACCGAACTGCCTCACTGGACGGAGAACGCCACCGGCCAGGTCCCTGCAGTCCTGAACCGTCCCGACGCAGATACCGATGAAGACCCGTGGTCGGCGGTGCAGTCGCCCACGTGGCGCGAGGCTGACAGCGATTGGGTGGCAGAGGAAGAGGCATTTGACGCGTCGCTCTTGTCCTCGGTCGACGAGGAGATCTCCATGCCGATCGCCCCCGAGGCGGTCCTTGAGGATCGCCAGCCCTGGGAGTTCGACCTCACCGAGGATCTGGTGCCGGGTGCGACCCCGGCCAACACCGATCCCGACAATGGTGACAGCGTGACCGCATCGCCAACCGACTCTGCTCCTCCGGCTCGACGCCGGGCCGCACATAGCCGGAGCACCTCGAATGACCGCTCCCGCCAGCGCGGACGGGGACGAAATGTCGTGAGCTCTCAAGCGCAGGAATTCACCGCGGGGTCGCCAGCGACACTCGACCGTCCAGAGCCGACCAGCGCAGGTGTCGCCCAAGGTGCTCGAGCTGACCGCAACATTCCGGCGGCAGTTGCGACCGGTACGCTGATCGCGCTGCTGGTCCTGGTTACCTTCGACATCGGCACCGTGCTCGCCTTGCTCTTGGTCGTGGTGGTTGTCACTCTCTCGGCCGCTGAGGCCTTTGCAGCCTTCCGTCGTGGCCATCAGCACCCCGCTACGTTGCTCGGCCTGGTGGCAATTGTCACCTTGATGATCGCCACCTACAACCGAGGGACCCAGGCGCTCGGGTTGGTGGCGGTGCTGCTCTTCGTGTTCACCATCGTGTGGTTCATGGCCGGCAACGATCGGGCCAACATGCTGACTGGCATCTCGTCGACGATGCTGGTCTTCGTCTGGGTTGGAGTGTTCGGTTCCTTCGCCGCCCTGCTGCTCAATCCGAACCTATTCCCTCATCGCCACGGCCTGGCCTTTCTCCTCGGCGCGATTCTGGCAACGATCTCCTACGACATCGCAGCCCTCTTTGTGGGAGCCTCGCTCGGCAAGCGACCGATCGCCCCGTCGATCAGTCCAGCGAAGACCCTTGAGGGGCTCATCGGAGGGTCGGCCGCCGCCATCTTGGTCTCGGTGATCGTGGTTCAGCTGATCCACCCGTGGACCTTGGTCAGCGCCCTTACCCTCGGCATTGTGGTGTCGATCGTGGCGCCGCTCGGCGACTTGGCCGAGTCAATGATCAAGAGAAGCCTGGGCCTCAAGGACATGGGTCGTCTGCTTCCGGGTCACGGCGGGATGCTGGATCGTGTCGATGGGCTGCTCTTCGTGCTGCCCGCCACCTACTTCGTGGTCCGCGCCTTCCACCTCGGCTGAGGTCGATGACGACCACGGTCTCAGTTCTCGGTTCGACGGGCTCCATCGGGACCCAGACCCTCGACGTCCTCTCGCATCATGGGGAGAGGTTCGCGGTGGAGGCGTTGTCGGCGGGACGATGCTCGGAGCTCTTGGTGTCTCAGGTCATGGCATGGCGGCCGCGCATGGTCGTCCTCGCCTCCGAGGAGCAGGGTCGGATACTGGCCGAGAGGATTGACAGCTCGGTCGAGATCCTGACGGGCGCCGAGGGGCTCGAGGTGGCTGCCGGAAGTGCCGATGTGGCCGTGAACGCGGTCATGGGTTTCGCTGGGCTTCCCGTGACCATGGCGGCACTGCGCGCAGGCCGACGACTGGCGCTGGCCAACAAGGAGTCGCTGATCGCTGCCGCACCAGTGGTGGCGCAGGTGCGCACGACCCCAGGTGCCCTCATCGTCCCGGTCGACTCAGAGCACTGCGCGATCCATCAGTGTCTTCCACCAGAGGCGGCAGCATCGCAGGTGCGCCGACTGATCTTGACGGCCTCGGGCGGACCCTTCCGTGATGTGCCGGCAGAGCGACTGGCCTCGATCACGGTGGAGGAGGCCCTCGACCATCCGACATGGTCGATGGGCCCGAAGATCACCGTCGACTCGTCGACGCTCATGAACAAGGGTCTCGAAGTCATCGAGGCCCAGGCGCTGTTTGGGCTTTCGATCGAACAGATCGATGTGGTGGTGCATCCGCAGTCGGTGATCCATTCGATGGTCGAGATGGTCGACGGCAGCACCATTGCTCAACTCTCGATGCCTGACATGCGCCTGCCCATCTCCTATGCCCTGGGGTTCCCCGATCGGCTCGATGTCGCGTTTGGCGGGCTCGATCTGACGCAGCCGATGGCTCTCGAGTTTCTCCCTCCCGACCGCGAGCGCTTCCCCTGCCTGTCCTTGGCCTACGAGGCTGGTCGGGTGGGGGGCTCGGCGCCGGCATGGCTGAGCGCGTCCAACGAGATAGCGGTAGAAGCTTTCTTGGCCGAGCAGATCTCGTGGCGGGGCATCGCCGAGGTCGTGGCCGAAGCGATGGAGCAGTTCATGCCCGTCGACCTTGTCGACGTGGCGACCGTGCTCGCCGTGGACTCGGCGGCCCGCGACGTCACAGCGGCCATCGTGCAAGGAAGAATGGTCCGATGACGACGCACGCCCCCGACGAGATTGAGACCGCGGAGCAGGGTGAGCCAGGGGTATCACCGATGAGTGGTGCAGCGGCCGCCTTGCGTCTCCTGCTTGGTCTCGCCGTTGTCAGTGTGGTGTTCGTGATGCTGGGATGGGGCATCCTGCTGCTGGTGATCCTCGCCATCATCGTGATGGTCCTGCTTCACGAGTTCGGCCATTACCTCACGGCCAAGCGATCCGGAATGAAGGTCACTGAGTTCTTCGTCGGGTTCGGTCCACGCCTCTGGTCCGTCCGAAAGGGTGAAACCGAATATGGGGTGAAGGCAATCCCGGCAGGCGGGTACTGCCGGATCATCGGGATGACGAGTGCTGAGGAGGTACATCCCTCGGACGAGCCACGGGCGTATCGCAACCAGGCTTTCCCGAAGCGGATCATCGTTGCCTCGGCTGGATCTGCCATGCACCTGGTGATCGCCTTCCTGTTGGCCTTCGGCGCACTAGCGCTCATCGGTCGCCCGGATCCATCGATCGTGGTCGTTTCGTCCTTTCTTGACCTCGGTGGAGCTGCGACCACGCCGGCTCAGTCGGCCGGTGTCGCTCCTGGAGATCGGATCGTGGCGATCGATGGGCAGACGATCTCTTCGAGCAGCCAGATGAGCAAGGTCGTCCATCGTTCATCGGGTCGGCCGCTCACGGTCACCGTTGAGCGAGTCGGCAAGGAAAGAGAACTGACGGTCACACCGATCGATGGGCGAACGGTGACGATCGATGGCCAGCCACTGGCCCCGACGACAGGACCGTCGAGGGGGTATCTCGGAGTGAGCTTGACCGAGGGATCTTCCCGTCTTGGTCCATGGGCGGCGCTGACGCAATCGGGGTCAATTGTTGCGCAGGCCACCAGCGGAGCGGTGACTGGGATCATCCACCTTTTTTCTCCCAGCGGATTGACTCACTACGCCAATCAAGTGGCCCACCCAACCGCGACGGGGTCTTCGGCGTCATCCTCTCCGCAGTCGGGGCGCCCCGAATCCATCATCGGGGCGGTGCGGACCGCTGATCAGGCAGCGCATGCAGGTGCGCTCCCGTTGATCGAGGTCTTCATCTCGCTCAATATCTTCATCGGAGTGATCAACATGCTTCCGATGTTGCCGCTTGACGGCGGGCATGTGGCCATCGCCGCCTATGAGTGGGTGCGCACGCGACGGGGTCGGCCGCGCTACCAGGCTGACGTCACGAAGATGATGCCGGTGGTGTACGCGTTTCTGGCGTTCCTCCTGGTCTTGGTATCGACGTCGATGTATCTCGACATCGCCCACCCGGCGGCGAACCCATTCCGCTAGGTCGGGTGCTCGAACAGGGCAGACTAGGACCATGCAGACCCCCCAAGAGCTCCTGAGCCCTCGCCGACCAACCCGACAAATCCAGATCGGCTCGGTGAAGATCGGCGGTGATGCCCGTGTATCCGTCCAGTCGATGACCACGACGAAGACGGCGGACGTGGAGGGAACTCTCGAGCAGATCTACGAGTTGGCGGCAGCTGGAGCAGACATCGTGCGCTGCACCTGCAACGAGGAGGCAGCGGCGGAGGGTCTTGCGCACATCGTCCCCCGCTCGCCAGTCCCAATCGTCGCCGACATTCACTTTCATCAGGAGATGGCCTACGCAGCGCTTGAGGCTGGCGTCCAAGGCCTTCGGCTGAACCCAGGAAACCTGCGCAAGCCAGAGGAGATCAAGTCGATCGCTGCTGAGGCCAAGGACCGTGGAGTCCCCATCCGCATCGGCGTGAACGCCGGATCGCTGCACCCGGATATCTCGGCCAAGCATGGTGGAGCAACCCCAGAGGCGCTGATTGAGTCGGCGGAGCTCGAGCTTCGTTACTTCGAGGAGGTTGGCTTCGAGGATGTGAAGATCTCGGTGAAGGCATCGTCAGTCCCGCTGATGATCGCGTCGTACCGCCTCGCGTCAGAGCGATTCGACCACCCCCTCCACCTCGGTGTGACCGAGGCTGGTCCGCCGCCAGCTGGTCTGCTCAAGGGAACAGCCGGCATCGCCACATTGCTCGCCGAGGGGATCGGTGACACGATTCGCTATTCGCTGACGGCGGATCCCGTCGAGGAGGCAAGAGCGGGTCGACAGCTCCTCGAGGCGCTGGGCCTGCGTGAGCGCACCGGCCTTGACCTGATCGCCTGTCCCAGCTGCGGGCGTGCAGAGGTTGACGTGATTGCCATCGCCGCCGAAGCCCAAGCAGCCCTTGAGAGTCGGAATCTGCCCATTCAGGTGGCGGTAATGGGATGCGTCGTCAATGGTCCCGGAGAGGCGAAGCACGCCGATCTTGGTATCGCCGGGGGTCGCAAGAAGGGACATCTGTTCATCCAAGGAAAGATCGTCAGAGTGGTGCCGGAGGACCAGATGGTGGCGGCCCTGGTCGATGAGGCAGAGAAGTTGGTGGCAGAGGGCGTGGAGGCTCGACTGGCCGCGGCCGATGCGTCTGCTGAGGCCGAGGCTGCAGCAGATCGAGCTGCACTGCTGGACGCAAAGGGAGCCGATGCCAATCACGCTGCGGTGAAGATCGAGCGGATCCGGGAGCGAATGGGGGACGAGTCCGGCGTCAAGCCCTGAACGAGTGCTACTATGGACGACGGTCCGGTCGGTGAGAGTACCAAGGTTGGAGCGTGGGCTGGGGCCCGCGCTTCTTCTATTTGGCGCCCGAGTCGTCTGGATGCCCGTGCCGATGAAGTTCGCTGTTTGAGGAGGTGAGAGAGATGGGGACCACGCCTGATGCCCTCGTCGTCGAACTCACCCCGATCACCGAGAGTCTCGGACTCACACTGCACGATGTGGAGATCACGAAAGCCCTGATCAGGGTCACAATCCACAAGGATGGCGGGATCTCGCTCGAGCAGCTGGCCGAGGCAAACCGTGCCATCTCTGAGCACCTCGACGCCAATGAACCGTTCGAGGGTCGCTACACCCTTGAGGTGTCGAGCCCGGGTATCGAACGCAAGCTCCGGCGCCCCGATCACTTCAGCGCAGCCATCGGCGAAACGGTATCGATCAAGGCCTCGGCCGACGTTGACAGCCTGCCCGGGCGACGGGTCGAGGGTGAGCTCGTCGAAGCTGGTAGCGACGGCATCGTCGTGGCCCCCGATGACGGTGCCGAAGCCGTAACCCTGCGGTACGACCAGATCGAGAAGGCTCGGACGATCTACGCATGGGGTGGAGGGGCAAAGCCCTCACCCTCACGTGGTGGACCGACCAAGCGAACCAAGACCCCCAAGAAGACCCCCTCACAGAAGGTGACGATGCCATGAGCAGCACAAACTTCGAGTTCCTCGACGCCCTCGGTCAAATCGCGCGGGACAAGGGCATCTCCGTCGATACCCTGCTCGACGCTCTGGCCAATGCACTTGTGGCTGCGTACAAGCGCATACCGGACTCCGCCGAGGAGGCCGTGGTCACCATCGACCCCGACAACGGCGAGATCAAGGTCTATGGCCAGGAGCTCGATCTCGAGGGCAATGTGATCCGAGAGTGGGATGACACGCCTGAGGACTTCGGTCGGATCGCTGCCCAGACGGCCAAGCAGGTCATCATGCAGCGCATCCGCGAGGTCGAGCGGGACATGAAGTACGACGAGTACGCCGGTCGCGAGGGTGACATCGTGACCGGAATCGTCCAGCAGACCGACAACCGCTACACGCTGCTCGACCTTGGCAAGGTGGAAGCCCTGATGCCTCAGGCGGAGCAGGTGCCCTATGAGCGCTACGAGCACGGTGCGCGTCTCAAGGCGTACATCGTCGAAGTGCGCAAGACCACCAAGGGCCCGCAGATCGTCGTGAGCCGGACCCACCCAGGTCTTGTGAAGCGCCTCTTTGAGCTCGAGGTCCCGGAGATCTCGACGGGCGTTGTCGAGATTCGGGCTGCGGCAAGGGAGCCCGGTCATCGGACCAAGATCGCCGTGTGGTCGAACGATCCTCATGTCGACCCGGTGGGGGCCTGCGTTGGAGCGCGTGGCAGCCGCGTCCGGATGATCACCAATGAGCTCAAGGGTGAGCGGATCGACGTCATCCCGTACTCGGACGACCCGATCGAGTTGATCCAGAACGCGCTGGCTCCGGCCCGGGTTCGTGAGGTCCGGCTCGATGACACCACAGGAACCGCCACGGTGATCGTGAACGACTACCAACTCTCGCTGGCCATTGGCAAGGAGGGGCAGAACGCTCGTCTCGCCGCCCGCCTCACCGGGTGGAGGATCGACATCAAGTCCGAGACTCAGCTCGAAGAGGAGGAGGCCGGCCTCGAGGGACAGGAGTGGGCTGAGGGCGAATGGGTGGTCGACGACCTTGGGAACCAGGTCTGGAAGCCGGCAGAGGGTGGCGACGTGCTGACCGCAGCCGACTACTCGACGGCCGCCGAGACCGAAGGAGCTGCCGCCGTCGCCGCCAAGGTTGCTGCTGCGGCGACGGAGTCAGCGGAAGCTAATGAGGTCCCCGGCGCTTCTGAGCCAACAGAGTCCGAGCCAACAGAGTCCGAGCCAACAGAGTCCGAGGAGGCGAACGCCGAGGAGGCGTCACCCGTGAGCGATGAGGGAGAGCAGTAGCACCTGAGCGGACCTGCGTCGGCTGCCGGCGTCGCAGGTTGGCTGCGGAGATGATCCGTCTGCGCACGAGCCCAACTGGGGTAATCGTGCCAGCATCGGGACATCTCGGCAGGGGAGCATGGATCTGCCCGGGGGCCTTGTGCCTGAAGCGGGCGGTGACATCAGGTTCCCTTGCTAGGGCGCTGCGCTGCGCCCCCGAGCAGGACCCGGAAGCCCTCGTTGGGCGACTGGCAAGCCTGTTCGGCGTGGACTCCGGTGTGGATGTGTGAGAATAGAAGTTCCGCCGCCGTCGAGGCGTGTGGTGTGAGTGAAACACAGAGGAAACCTTGCCGAAGAAGATCCGCGTCTACGAGCTGGCACGAGAGCTGGGCCTGACGAACAAGGAGACGGTTGATCTTGCCGTGGGCCTTGGTATCGGGGTCAAGAGCCACTCGTCGTCGATTGAGGACGCACAGGCCGACCGAGTCCGACGCAAGGCCGATGCCGACGGACTGCGTCGCGACGTCCAGCCTGAAGAGCCCGCCAAGCCCACCAAGGCTACGAAGGAGCCCGCACCGACGCCGGTACCGGATACTCCAGCACCCGAGCAGCCCGTGGTGGATACGCCCACTGAGGCTGCACCCAAGCGCCTGGTGAGCTCTGCCCGACCCGTGGCGCCGAAACCCGCACCCGCCCGACCAGTCGTCAGCGAGGAGCCCGGTGCTGCCGTGGCCCCTGTGGACGAGTCTGGAGCCACGGCTGCCACACCTCCCGCAGCGCGTCCTGCTCCTTCTCCAAACCCGCTTGACCCAGGGCGCAGGCCAGCGCCGACGCGTCCGCCGCTGAGTGAGACCGGCAAGCCCATTCCGCCGCCGCCTCGTCGTGCTCCGATGAGCGCCACCGGCAAGCCCATTCCGCCACCGCCTGGGTCGCGTCGCCCCGGTGGCCCCGCAGGAGCGGGAGCCCGTCCGGGCGGACCGCGCCCCGGTGGTCCTCGCCCTGGCGGGTTCGCAGGGACTGGTGGACCGCGTGTTGGCGGCTTCGGTGGTGGTCCAGGTGGCGGAGGAGCTGGTGGGGCACGCCCCGGCGGCTTCGGTGGCGGACCTGGCGGTCCCCCGGCGGGCCGTGGTGGTCCCCCAGGTCGTGGTGGACCGCGTCCGCCTCAGCGCAGGTCTCGTCGTCGGCGTCGCAACACCGAGGAGCTCGAGCCGACGCAGATGACCGAGTACGTGCCGTCGACGGCACCGGTACCCGAGGGCGAGATCATCGTCGAGCGCGGCTCGACAGCCCGCGACCTCGGAGCAAAGCTCAACCGCTCTGCCGGCGATGTCATCCGCTTCCTGCTGCTGCAGGGCGAGATGGTCACGGCGACGCAGTCGCTCACCGACGACATGATGGAGATCTTCGCGGCGGAGCTCGGCGCAGAGATCCGGCTGGTCGACCCGGGCGAGGAGAAGGAAGCTGAACTCCTAGCCAAGTTCTTCGAAGAGGAAGAGGAGGAGGAAGAGGACGTCGAGTCCGAGCCGCGTCCTCCGGTGGTGACGGTCATGGGTCATGTTGACCATGGAAAGACGCTCCTGCTTGACAAGATCCGCTCCGCCAATGTCGTTGCCGGTGAGGCGGGTGGGATCACTCAGCACATCGGTGCCTACCAGGTGGAATGGAAGGGTCACGCGATCACCTTCATCGACACCCCAGGCCACGAAGCCTTCACCGCCATGCGCGCCCGAGGCGCCCAAGCGACGGACATCGTCATTTTGGTGGTGGCCGCCGATGATGGCGTGATGCCTCAGACAGTTGAAGCCATCGACCACGCCAAGGCGGCGGATGTACCGATCATCGTGGCGGTCAACAAGATGGACCGCGAGAACGCCAATCCCGATCGCGTCTTGCAGCAGCTCGCCGAGCACCAGCTCGTGGCAGAGAAGTGGGGCGGCGACACGATTGTTGTCGAAGTATCAGCGCTCCAGGGAACCGGCATCGATGACCTGCTCGAGCAGCTGGTCATCGTGGCCGAGATTGAGGAGCTGCGAGCTCCCGTTGACGGGCGTGCCCGCGGCGTAGTGCTCGAGGCGAACCTTGAGGTCGGTCGTGGTCCTGTGGCCACGATCATCGTCCAGCGCGGCACCATTCGGGTCGGCGACCCGATCGTGGCAGGAGCGGCGTGGGGCAAGGCCAAGGCGTTGATCAACGACCAAGGCAAGCAGATCAAGTCGGCTGGCCCCTCGACTCCCGTGCAGGTGCTCGGATTCTCTGAGCCTCCTCACGCCGGTGATGAGGTTCGCACCGCCACCGACCTTGCTCACGCCTCCAAGCTGGGAGAGACCCGAGCTCAGCGGATGCGACTCTCGGGACACCTCCCGGTTGCAGCGGCAGCGGGAGCTCGACTCGAGGACATCTTCGAGCAGATTCAGCGAGGGGAGACGGCCACCCTCAACGTGGTTCTCAAGGCTGATGTTCAAGGGTCACTTGAGGCCTGCACCGAAAGCCTGAAGAAGCTCGAGCGCGACGACGTCAAGCTGGCGTTCATTCGTCGGGGAGTCGGCGGCATCAACGAGAACGATGTGCAGTTGGCCGCTGCGTCGAATGCCACGATCATTGGCTTCAACGTCCGACCCGACAAGCGGAGCCGGGACATGGCTGCGGGTGATGGCGTCGAGGTTCGTACCTACGAGATCATCTACAAGCTCATTGAGGACATCGAGTCGGCCATGATCGGCATGCTCGCTCCGGAGTATGAGGAAGTTGTCACCGGTGAAGCGGAGGTCCGTGAGGTCTTCCGGATCCCGCGGGTCGGGGCCATTGCTGGATGCATGGTCCGAGAGGGGACCATCACTCGTGGCTCGAAGGTTCGCTTCCTGCGAGAGGGCACCATCATCTGGAAGGGTGCGGTGAACTCCCTCAAGCGGTTCAAGGACGACGCGCGAGAGGTCCAGACGGGCTTCGAGTGCGGTGTCGGCCTGACCGACTATCAGGACCTCAAGGAAGGCGACATCATCGAGACCTACGAGGAGCGCGAGATCCCGAGGGTCTAGGGCGATGGCTGGACGACCCCGTGATCGCGCCTATGGCGGTGCGGCCGACTATCCAAGGACGAGACGGATAAACCAATTGCTCCGCCAGGTCCTGGCGGAGGAGATTGAGCGTTTGGCCGACGCTGATGAGCGGCTTCGCATGGCCACGGTGACAGAGGTCAACACACTCTCTGATCTCCGGAACGCCACGGTGTACTTCAGCTCGCTGTCGGACGAAGCCTTGGCGGCGCTCGAGCAGCGTCGACCAGCGCTCCAGGCTCTCGTGGGGCGTCAGGCGCGAATGAAGCGGACCCCGAAGCTCCATTTCGCCGTCGATCCCGGCGTGACTGAGGGGGCGAAGATCGATGAGGCGCTCCGCCGGCTGGCGGACGCGTCCGACGAGGACTGATGGCCAGGCGGGGGTCGGCAGACGGACCAACCGGCTTGGTGGTCGTCGACAAGGAATCAGGGTCGACCAGCCATGACGTTGTGGCCAGCATCCGGAAGATCTTCCGACAACGCCGTGCAGGACATGCCGGAACACTCGATCCGTCGGCCACCGGAGTCCTTCTTGTTGGCATGGGTCGCGCCACGCGCCTGATTCGGTTCTTGCAGGACACGACCAAGTGCTACGAGGGCACATTGGTGTTCGGGGTCACTACGACGTCACTTGATGCCGATGGCGAGGTGACCGGAACTTACGACATGAAGGGCTTGGATGCAGGCTCGGTGATGGAGGCAGTTGGAGCACTGACCGGCGACATCCTGCAGGTCCCACCCATGGTCTCTGCACTCAAAGTTGACGGGGTTCGCCTGCACGAGTTGGCTCGCCAGGGCATCGAGGTCGAACGCGCGGCTCGACCTGTCCGGATTGACCGTTTCTCGGTCGATCCGACGGATGACCCCATGATCTGGAGCTTTTCGGTGATTTGCTCATCAGGGACCTATGTACGGACATTGGTCGATGACCTCGGGCGCAACCTCGGTGGCGGGGCGCACCTCTTGACGCTCCGCCGCACAGCGGTCGGAACCTTCGGGATAATTGAGGCTGCCACCCTCGAGGTCATCGCTGAGCAGACCGACAGTGCGTCGTCGGGCACGAGCCCGGTGCTTCTCTCTCCGGCGGAGGCGCTCCGGCACCTCGCCATCCATGTCGTCGATGCGGACGGAGCTGCTCGGGTGGCCACTGGTCGGTCGCTTGAGGCAGACGAGCACCTCACTACCTCCGGCGATCCGGTGGCCATCCTCGATGGGTCCGGAGCGCTGCTGGCCGTCTATCAGCCCAAGGGCGGCATGCTGGTCGCATCAGTGGTCCTCCAGGCCGGATAGCTGCCCCGGACATCGACCCGTCGGCCACCGTCTAGGTTTCACGATTGATGGACGTTCTTGCTCCCACAGAACCCACCCTGCCTCCTGCGGGCTCGATCGTAACGATCGGGGTATATGACGGGGTGCACCGAGGCCATCAACGGACGCTCGGACGAGTCGTCAGCGAGGCGAAGGCCAAAGGATTACGTTCGGTGGTCGCAACGTTCGACCGCCATCCCGCTGAGGTGGTGCGACCGGAGCATGCCCCGTTGCTGCTCTGCGATCTCGACCAGCGCCTCGAGCTGCTGGACAACCTTGGCGTCGACACGGTGGCCGTCATTCCCTTCGATTCTGCCCGTGCCCTTGAGACGGCGCACGACTTCATCGCCAATGTCCTTGTGGGTCAGCTCGGTGCCGCAAAGGTCATCGTGGGGGAGGATTTCCGATTCGGACATGATCGTCTCGGTGACGTCGACCTGCTGCGGGCGGCGGGGGATGCCCTCGGGTTCGAAGTCGAGGGCGTCGTGCTCGGCGAGTCCGACGGCGATCCGATCTCGTCGACCCGAATCCGTACCTTGATCGCTGACGGAAGCGTGGCCGAGGCCGCAGTGCTGCTCGGCCGGCTTCACCAGGTGCGTGGTCCGGTCCTCGCTGGTGACGGGCGAGGGGGACCTGAGCTGGGCTGCCCTACCGCCAATGTTCACGTCCCCGACGCGATGGCACTGCCTGCGGTGGGCATCTATGCCGGGTTCTACGAGGACGACGCTGTCGGACGCTGGCCGGCAGCCATCTCCATCGGTCGACGGCCCACCTTCTATGCGTCGGCGGATCCGCTCGTCGAGGTTCATCTGATCGGGTTCTCTGGCGACCTGTATGGCCATGCAGCACGAGTCTCGTTCCTTGCACGTCTCCGAGACGAGGAACGCTTCGATTCCGTTGGTGACCTCATTGCTCAGATGCAGCAAGACATTGAAGTCTCCGCGATCCTCTGCGCCGACCACTTCGACACCTGAGCCAGCACCTCCCGAGATCTGGGTCTTACGCCTGCTAGCATGGAGAACGCACGTCGCGGGCTCATCTCTTGGGCGCGGGCGCTGTGGCCAGTGGCGTAGCCGCTGACCGTTCCCTCCGTACACAATCCACTAGAGGACGACGACATGGCTGAGAAGCAGGAGATCATTGCGGACAACCGGCTGCACGACACGGACACGGGTTCTTCCGACGTCCAAATCGCGTTGCTCACCGATCGCATCTCCCACCTCACTGAGCACCTGAAGGTGCACAAGGGCGATCACCACACCCGTAGGGGTCTGATGAAGCTCATCGGCCGTCGCCGTCGCCTGTTGGACTATGTCCGCGACAACGACGTCGAGCGTTATCGCTCCATCATCGCCAAGCTCGGCATCCGCCGATAGCGAGGCGACGATCCAAGCCCCGTCGGGCACGGATCGTCATAACACGGGTGCTCCCGCCGTCGGCTGCCAGTCGCCGGTCACCTCCTGTCCATTCGGGGCAGCAAAGGTGGTCGACCACTGGGATCCGGTGCGGGGTCACCCCTCACACAAAGGAATCATCACATGGCAGACGCCATTCGGGTCGAAGGACCCATCAGCGGCACTGACCGCACCCTGAGCTTTGAGGCCGGAAAGCTCGCACAGCTCGCCGACGGTGCTGTCGTGGCCCGGATCGGGGACACCATCGTCCTCGCCACCGCCACTGCAGCCCGCCACGTGCGCGACGGGGCGGATTTCTTCCCCCTCACCGTGGACATCGAGGAGCGGACCTATGCCGCAGGAAAGATCCCCGGATCGTTCTTCCGTCGTGAGGGCAAGTCCTCAGACCAGGCAATCCTGATCTGCAGGCTCATCGACCGCCCGCTTCGCCCATCATTCCCGAAGGGCTTCCGCAATGAGGTCCACGTTGTTGGCACCGTCTTCGGTGCTGACCAGAAGAACCCCCACGACATCATCGCCATCAACGCATCCTCAGCAGCGCTGATGCTGTCCGGCATCCCCTTCGACGGCCCCATCGGTGCCGTCCGGGTGGCCTACACGACTGATGGCACGTGGATCCCGCACCCCACGTTCCAAGAGGGCGACGAGTCGACCTTCGAGCTCGTTGTCGCCGGTCGCGCCCTGAGCGACACCGACGACACCGACATCGCCATCATGATGGTGGAGGCCGGTGGGACCGAGGGCAGCTTCGACATGTACGCCGCTGGCGCTCCCAAGGTTGACGAGGACGTCCTTGCCGCCGGACTTGAGGCCTCCAAGGTCTGGATCCGTGAGGCCATCCTTCTGCAGCGCAAGCTCGTTGCTGACTTCGTGGCTGAGCGCGGCCCGATCACCCCGATGCCCTACACGGTCAGTTCGGACTACGCCGATGATGTCTTCGCCGCCGTCGAGGAGGTCGGCACCGATCGACTGACCGCCGCCAACGTGCAGACGACCAAGTCTGAGCGCAACGAGGCTCTCGACACCGCTGGTGCCGAGATCATCGCGGAGCTCGCTGAGCGCTTCCCGGAGCGTCAGGGCGAGATCAAGGGTGCGATCCGATCGCTGACCAAGAAGCTGGTGCGCAAGCGCATCATCGACGATGGGGTCCGCATCGACGGTCGCTCGGTCACCCAGATCCGTCCGCTCACCGCGGAGATCGACCTGTTCCCGACGGCGCATGGCTCGGCCATGTTCCAGCGTGGTGAGACGCAGTGCATCAATGTCACCACCCTTGGCATGCCTCGCATGAACCAGCTGATCGACACGATCACGCCGGATCAGACCAAGCGCTACATGCATCACTACAACTTCCCGCCGTACTCGACGGGAGAGACCGGGTTCATGCGTGGACCGAAGCGTCGTGAGATCGGTCACGGCATGCTCGCCGAGCGTGCCCTGCTGCCAGTGGTCCCGGTGCAGGAGAAGTTCCCCTACACCCTCCGTCTGGTCTCTGACATCATGGCGTCGAATGGGTCAACGTCGATGGCCTCGGTCTGCGGATCGACTCTCTCGCTGATGGCGGCTGGCGTGCCGATCGCGGCGCCGATCGCCGGCATCGCCATGGGCCTCGTGAAAGAGGGAGACGCCTATGTCACCCTCACCGACATCCTCGGAGCCGAAGACGCCTTTGGTGACATGGACTTCAAGGTCGCCGGCTCGCTCGACGCAGTGACGGCACTGCAGCTCGACACCAAGATCGATGGCCTTCCGTCAGATGTCTTGGCCAAGGCGCTGCACCAGGCCAAGGTGGCCCGTCTTGAGATCCTCAAGGTCATGACGGACACCATCGCCGAGCCTCGCGACCACGTCGCCCTGAGTGCTCCGAAGATCGTGTCGATGGAGATTCCGATCGACAAGATCGGTGAGGTCATCGGCCCGAAGGGCAAGGTCATCAACACGCTCCAGCAAGAGACCGGCGCGGACATCGCTGTCGACGACGACGGCGTCGTAGGCACGGTGACTATCGGTGCAGTCGACGGTCATGCCGTCGAGGAGGCCCGTCGACGGATCGCCCTGATCCTCGACCCTCCGACTGCAGAGGTCGGTGAGGTCTACCAGGGCAAGGTCGTGAATGTCACCAAGTTCGGTGCCTTCGTGAACATCCTCCCCGGTCGTGATGGCCTCCTGCACATCTCGAAGATGTCGTCGCTTGCCGGTGGCAAGCGCATTGGTCAGGTTGAAGATGTCCTCGACCTTGGTCAGGCCATCGAGGTGCGCGTCGACGACATCGACCCGCAGGGCAAGGTGTCGCTGTCGCTTGCTGGTGCCCCGGAGAGTTCGAATGAGCGCTCTGACGAGCCGGCTCGTGAGCGTGCACCTCGTGAGCGTGCACCTCGTGAGCCTCGTGAGCCTCGTGACGACGCATCGGCCCCGACGGCCTCATCATCGTTCGAGGACAGCTTTGAGGCAGAGCTCGAAGCCGAGCTGGGCGACCTCGGTCCTGGTGCTCCGACCCCCACCAGCGATGGTGGAGGCCGCTCACGGAGCCGAGGACGCCGTCGCTAAGCCCGACGTCGGATCCCACGATGATCCGTAGATCGAGACGCTCGAGCGGGTGCCAGGTGGTCACTGAGGTGATCCCGGGCGCCCGCTCGGTCGCGCTCGGGGTCATGGTGGCGGCGGGTTCGCGCTTCGAGTCACCAGGACAACAGGGTGCATCGCACCTCCTCGAACACCTGCTCTTCCGAGGGTCAGCTGGTCGCGATGGCCGAGCGATCGCCGACCTCCTCGACCGGCTAGGCGGTGATTCGAATGCCTACACAGATAAGGAGATGATGACCGCCTATGTCCGAACGCTGCCGGAGCGCACCGCTGATGCACTCGCCCTGCTCGCCTCGGTGATCACCTCGCCGACGCTGGAGCACGAAGCCGTGGACTCTGAGCTGGCGGTTGTGGCTGACGAGATCCTCGCTCGAGACGACGAGCCGGCAGATCTCGCTGCATCAGCGTTCGAGGAGCTGTGCTTTCCCGGCCATCCTCTTGGTCGTGACGTGCTCGGTACCCTTGAGACCCTTGAGCTACTCGACGTCGACCTGCTCGCCTCGTTCCATCGATCGACCTACGGCACAAGTCGAATGGCTGTAGTGGCCGTCGGCGCAGTCGACCATGACGCGATCTGCGACCTGACCGATGAGCTGATCTCCGCACGTCCCGCAGATCTCCTGGCGCGCTCCGATCCGCCCCGACCGACGTCAGGTGCTCGGGTGGTGGAGCAGCCGGGGAGTCAGGCGCACCTCGTAATCGGAATGCCCCTTGGCGGCCTCGATGCCAGGGAGCGCTCCACGCTTGGGGTGCTCTCGCATCTCCTTGGTGGTGGGGTGTCAAGCCGACTGTTCCGCGAAGTCCGAGAGGAGCGGGGTCTGGCCTATGGCGTGGGCACCGAGCTCTCGTTCTATGCGGGTGCGGGTTCGATTTCGGCCTATGCGGCGAGTGCCCCATTGAATATGGCGGAGGTGATTCACCTCATCGAGCGGGCCTTTGCTGATGTCGGTAATGGTGGGGTGACCGATGTGGAGGTCGATCGCTCGGGGGAGGCACTTCGCACGGACCTGCTGCTGAGCGCCGATGAGCCGCTGACAAGGCTGGGCCGACTTGGAGCCGATGCCCTGGTCCATGATGCGGTCATCGAGACAGCTCACCGCATTGAGGTGCTCGAGTCAGTGACCGTCGACGATGTGCGGGCAATGGCGGCGAGGATCGTCGAGGGGCCGACGGTCGCCACCCTGGTCGGTCCGATCGATCCCGACGCCGTCGCCGCCCTTGATCGGGTAGTGGGTCGATGAGAGGGGAGCGGCTTCGTCGGGCAGTCTCCGGGGTGACCCGGACCGATCGACGTGCCGTCCTGCTGCTGGTCATCTTCCCGGTGGTCATGTTCGGAATCCCGACCGTGTTGGGCCATCCGCCGATCACGCAGGACAACCTGATTCAGAATTTCCCCTTGCGGTCCCTGAGTGGACAGATGATGCGCTCGGGCCATCTTCCTGTTTGGAACAGTCTGATCTTCGGCGGCAGCCCGCTTCTCGGGGCGATGAACGCCGGCTCCTTCTACCCGACAACCTTCGCCTTCGTCGGCCTCGGTGATCTCGCGGCATGGCTGGTCAATGTCGTGACCTGCTACTGGGCAGCTGGTCTCGGTCTCTATGCATTGGCCCGATGGCTCAAGGTCGGTCCGCTGCCAGCGTTCTTGGGTGCGCTCACCTATGCCTACCTCGGGATGATGACGGGGCAGCTTGTGCACCTTGCCGTCATCCAGGGCCAAGGATGGCTGCCGTGGGTGGTGCTCGGTGTCTTGGTGGTCGCAGACCGGCTCCGTGGTGAGGGCTCACCAGATGCACTGTCCGGCGCGGTGTGGGCGGCTGGTTGGCCGTTCGTGGGTCTCTGCGTACTCGTATCGATGGTCTTCCTGACTGGAGAGCCCCGATCGATTGCCGACCTAGAGATAGTGGCCCTGGTGGTGGTGCCCTATGCCGTCGCGGCCCCTGCGGCACGGTCAGGGCTGGTTCGGCGGCTTGTAGTGGTGGGTCTCATCGGTCTGGCGGTTGCCTGGGGCGTCGCAGGGGCGGCGGCGCAGCTGCTTCCTGGCCAGGACTTCATCGACCTATCGCAACGATCCAGTCTGAGCTATTGGTTCTTCGGTTCGGGTTCCCTCGCGTTGAATCGAACCATCCTTCTGGCGATCCCCGATTTCTTTGGTGGAGTCGGCATGCTCCATCAGCCCAACTTCTTCGTGAGTTACAACATCTCGGAGCTGAACGGCTACATCGGAATCATTGGTCTCGCCAGCTTGGCAGCCGTGCTCGGTGCGCTCGTGGGTCGCCGGCGACGGGGTCAGCCCCTCTGGCTCTGGTTGGTTGCTCTCTTGGGCGTCGTGGGGATGGTTTCGGCATGGGGGTCCTCTACGCCACTCGGGCATGTTCTGCACGAGGTGCCGCTCCTCGGGCGAACGAGGCTTCAAAGCAGGAATCTGGTCGTGGTCGACCTGGCCGCCGGCATGGCTGTCGCATGGTTTGTCGCACGACTTCTGGCGGGGGATCGAGAGGGTGCCTCACTCCGGCGTTGGCGTGGCTGGCTGACCGCCTCGCCGCTGGTGGTCACCAGCATGGTTGCACTTGTGGCCATCATCGTTCCGGCAGCGTCCTATGGGTTCTGGGGGGTGACTCCTGATCAGGTCGACCTTGGGCATTTCCTGCTGCCGTGGCTCGTCGTGCCAATTGCATTGTCGATCGGGCTCCTTGTGATCATGAGAGCGGCGAACCCTGGGCGAGATCGATGGGTGGCCCGCTGGCTCAGCATCGTGTTCGCCCTCGATGCAGCGGTATTCCTGATCAGCACTTCGACCGGTCTGGTTGGGGGACACGTACCAACGAAGCCCTCTGCCGCTGTGGCCGCTTCGCAGCTCGGCACCACGGGCCGTTTCGCTTTGATTGATCCCTTTCTTGCCCATGAGGACCAGTTCGTGGCGATCGGCAAGCCAGACACGAATGTGTTCACGGGTCTCCCAAGCGTGCAGGGCTATGGGTCACTTATCGGTGCGACCTACGGCGAAGCAACCGGAGCCCACGTCCAGGACGGCCTCGATGCGTGTCAACTCGCGGTGGGGCGTTTTGACCAGCTGAGACTCAAGACCATGGTGATGTCGGCTGGTTCGTTGGCCCCGAGCATCGGTACTCCGCTGGTGTTCAATGGTGCAGGGACCTACCTGCGGCTTGCGAATCGAACGTGCCCCACCGCACCACCAGTGGCTCACGCTGGCACTCGCCCGTTTTATTTTGGACAGGTACTAGAAGTACGGTCGATCTTCCTCGCCGCCCGCTCTCCATCGGTGATGGCCGATGCGCGGCTTGCCGGTTCGCTCCAGGTCAGTGGTATCGGACCGAGCGGCAAGCGGATCCCGCTGACCACCACCGTATCGACCTCGACGCGCGGGTGGACGATCAGCGTGTCGGGTCGCCCTCTCCTCGGTGGACTCATCGTTTCAGGACCGGTTCACAAGGTGATGGACACCTCAGCGGTGGTGGATGTCACCGGCCAGGTCTCGTCGCTCGGCGGGATCTATCAAGATGCGCTCGACGCACCCGCCTGGAGACTCGAGCGCACGGAGGGGTCACTCCAGGTATTCAGCCGAGTGGCTCCGCTCGTGCCGGCGGTCTACGTGGTGGGAGGGAAGTCACGAGGAACCGTGGACTCCTCGTCGGCTCAGCCCAACGGGGGAGAGGTCGATGTAGTGCACCTGAACCGGACGGCGACGGTGGTGCGTTCTGAAAGCATGTTGTCGGGCTGGAAGGCCTTCGTGGCCCCTGCCGGGGGCGGTGCAGAGCGCTCGGTCACCGTGGTGCCACACGACCTGGTGCAGTCCGTGACCCTCCCAGCCGGGACGTGGCGGGTCACGTTCCGCTACGACGCCCCGGGGCTGTCAACCGGACTCGAACTCTCGGCCCTAGCTATCGCACTTCTCGGGTTGGTCATCATCGTGCTCGTAGTCGGTGGCAGTCGACGGCGGACCGATAGGGTTCGTGCATGATACGCGTTGGAGTCATCGGTGCGGCCGGTCGCATGGGCCAGAATGTCGTCGCTGCGGTCGAGGATGCCGAAGATCTGATCCTCACGGCGGCCGTCGACCCCATGATCAGCTCGATCGAGATTCATGACCGTGTCGTGACAAGCACCACTGTTGCTGCGCTGCCTGCGGGAGCGGCCGACGTGCTGGTTGACTTCTCCATCGCCGCAGCCGCCGAGGAGCACGTGGCTGAAGCCATCGGTCGAGGCTTTCATGTGGTCGTTGGCACCACGGGCATCTCGGCGGAGGCAATGGCTTCAGCAGTGGCTGCGGCGCAGGAGGGTCCAGGCAATTTGCTGGTGGCAGCAAACTTCGCCCTCGGAGCGGTGCTGGCCATGCGCTTTGCTGAGATCGCAGCACCGTATTTCGAGAGTGTCGAAGTCATCGAGCTGCATCATGCGGCGAAGCGTGATGCGCCCTCGGGTACATCGCTCAAGACCGCTGAGCGGATTGCTTCGGCCCGAGCATCTGCCGGACTCGACGACTGCGTGGACCCCACTGAGTCGTTTGTGATCGAGGGTGCCCGTGGAGCATCTGGTCCGGGTGGGGTGCGGATCCACAGCGTTCGGCTCCCTGGTCTGGTGGCTCATGAGGAGATCCTTTTCGGGAGTCCAGGCGAGGGCCTGACCATCCGACACGACTCCTATGACCGGATCTCGTTCATGGCTGGGGTACTGCTCGCCATCCGGTCGATCTCGAAGCGTCGTGGGGTCACCATCGGGCTCGACGCCCTGCTCGGGAGCTGATGTGGGGCAGGTCCCCGACACCCGTGAGCAGATCACTGCCGCCGGCTATGCGTGCATCGCTCGCTTTGGGCCGACTCGGACCTCGGTCGAGGACGTGGCACAGGCTGCTGGCGTGTCACGAGCCACCATGTACCGATACTTCCCCGGGGGGCGCGCCGAATTGATCGATGCCGTCGTGACCTGGGAGTACCGAAGATTCTTCTTAGCTCTCTATGAGGCGCTTCGCGGTGCCGAGACCCTCGAAGAGGTCATGGAGCGTGGACTGATGGTGGCGCACCAGGCAATCGAGGAGCACGAGGTGCTCCAGATGATCCTGAGAACCGAGCCCGAGATCCTCGAGCCGGCCCTCTCCGCCGAGGGGCAGCCCACGCGCGAGCTCGTCGCGGAGTTCTTGACCCCGTATCTCGAGCGACATGAACTTCGGCCAGGGATCGAGGTGGATGCCGCAGCTGACTTCCTGGCTCGGATGGTGTTGAGCTACATGGGATCGCCAGGTCAATGGAACCTCGATGACCCGATACAGGTAGCCGAGCTCGTCGAGGTTGAACTGCTCTCGGGAATCATGCCCATCTCGTCGTGAGGTCATTGACACCGAGACAGTTTTCGTCTTATTGTCTCGCTGTGGATTCTGCTGTCCGATCGAACGCCGTCGTGGTGCCCTTGCGTCCCGTCTCGGCACCCGAGGTGACCAAGCGTGTGGCCATCGTCGACGGTGCACTGGCATGCATCGCTGCCAAGGGATTGCGTCTCACCACGGTTGATGACGTGGCGCGGGCCTCGGGCATGTCACGAGCCACCCTCTATCGGACGATCCCCGGCGGCCGAGAGGCCATCATCCAGGCCACCGTCGAGACAGAGGTGGCACGGTTTTTTTCAGCACTGGCTGTCGCCATGGGAGCGGCGAACACCCTTGAGGCGGCGCTGGTCGACGGCATCACCTCCTCAGCGCGTTGGCTCTCGAACTCCCCCGCGCTGACGACCCTGCTCGAGGTCGAGCCATGGGTCATCATGCAGCACGTCTCATTCGGTCAGATGGACCGCGCTTTGGCGCTGGCAGTCGACTTCACCGGTCCCTTCTTCGGTCGTTGGCTGGAGCCGGCGCAGGCGGCACGGGCTGCCGACTGGGCCGTGCGCATCGTCACGTCGTACCTCTCGAATCCCAGCGACACCATCGATCTCACCGATCCGATTCAGGTCCGCGACCTTCTGCGGCAGTTCGTGCTGCCCGGAGTTCACGCGCTTCAAGAGCGCAACAGGTCGTGACGGGCTCGGTCCACCATCGAATCAACCTTTTCTGACAACACCAACAACTACAGGAGTCATCCCATGGCAATCATTGAGAATAGCGAGATGAAGACCGATGCCGAGATGCTCGGTCGCGACGAGGTCAACGACTTCGACGAGATTTTCGCGTTCATTGGTAACCCCGACGAGTCGACTGATCACTCGGTGAAGGACAACTGCGAGGCCATCTTCACGTGGAACTATGACAAGGGCGAGCGCCCGAAGCTCGACAAGCTCTATGAGAAGGCCAAGCGATCGCAGTGGAATGGCTCGACGGACCTGCCCTGGGAGACTGAGGTGGACCAGGAGCGCCTGGCTCATGAGGCCTACCTTGAGGGTGCCACCGGCCCGCTGTCGAATCCTGATCTTGACCTCTCGGGAACCCCATTGCAGCTGTGGGGGGAGAAGGAGTGGGTCGAGCTCAACATGGAGTACACCAACTGGATGCTCTCGCAGTTCATGCACGGCGAGCAGGGTGCCCTGCTGTGCACGGCGAAGATCGTCGAGACGGTGCCGTGGATCGACGCCAAGTACTACGCCGCTACGCAGGTCATGGATGAGGCCCGTCACGTCGAGGTCTTCGCTCGCTATCTCGACACGAAGCTCTCGGGTCACTACCAGATGAATGGCCACCTCGGTCTGCTGCTCGACGACATCATCGCCGACAGTCGCTGGGACATGACGTACCTCGGCATGCAGATCATGGTGGAGGGGCTCGCCCTTGCAGCGTTCGGTTTCATAGCGCAGACGACGCCGGAGCCACTGCTTCGTCAGCTGCTGCGCTACGTCATGGCCGATGAAGCTCGGCATGTGGCCTTTGGTGTCCTGTCTCTCCAGGAGATCTATGCCGACATGACCCAGGCCGAGATTCTCGATCGGCAGGAGTTCGCCTTCGAGGCCGCCGTCCGCATGCGTGACCGGATGCAGGGTCAGGAGGTCTGGGCCCGGATGGGTATCGATCCAGCTGTGGCGGCCAAGATCGCCGAGCAGGACACGACTCGAGTCGACTTTCAGTCGCTGCTCTTCGGGAAGATCGTGCCGAACTGCAAGAAGTTGGGCCTACTCGATGCGGGTGACGGCTGGCTGCGTGCCCGCTTCACGGAGATCGGGATCATTCAGTTCGAGGACTTTGAGGACACCGAGGCGGAGATCGCCGCTCAAGCTGATGGGTCACCAGTCGACTGGGTCACCCTCGACTAACTCGAGTGCCCGCCACCGACTGAGGTGGCGACGTCTCCCTAGACGAATCCCGCCCCGTAGGGCGGGATTCGTCGCGCCCGTGGAGCGACACCGCGCAGGCTGAGGCTCGCCCTTGCGAGCAGTTGCTAGGTTGAGCGTGTGAGCGCTCCTCTTGCAACCGACTTCGGCCGCGTGATCACAGCGATGGTGACTCCCTTCGATGCATCGGGTGCGCTTGACCTCAACGCGGCAGCCGAGCTCGCCCGGTATCTCGTTGCGCATGGCTCAGATGCCCTGTGTGTGGCCGGCACGACGGGTGAGGCGCCAGTGCTGACCGATCCCGAGCGTCTCGATCTCGTCGAGGCGGTGGCTGCAGCGGTGTCGGTACCGGTGATCGCCGGCATGACGACCAATGACACCGCTCACTCCCTCGGTCTTGTGGCCAAGGCAGCCGAGCTCGGAGCCATGGGGATCCTTGCGGTCACTCCCTACTACAACCGTCCGTCCCAGACGGGGCTCGAGAGCCACTTCGCGGCCATCGCCGGTGCCACCGACCTGCCGGTGATCCTCTACGACATCCCCGTGCGCACCGGCCGAAAGATCGCCTCAACGACGATCCTGTCGCTGCGTGAACGCTGTGCCAACATCATCGGGGTCAAGGACGCGGCGGGCGACCCAGCGGCCACAGCCTCGCTCCTCGCTGCTGACCCTGAGCTGGTGGTCTACAGCGGAGATGATGGTCTGACACTCCCGCTCCTGTCCGTCGGGGCGACCGGTGTGATCTCAGTCGCCACCCACTGGGTAGGCGAGCAGATGGCGCGGATGATCACGTCCTTTAGATCCGGAAACATCGATGTCGCCCGTCAGGAGAATGCTGCCATGATCAAGTCGTTTGACTTTGAGACCTCAGATCGGTGGCCAAATCCGCTACCGACGAAATCCATGCTGCGAGCCATGGGGCTTCGAGTAGGCCAGTGCCGCCTCCCGATGGGGCCGGCGGATGCCGAACTTGATGCCCTGGCGCATTCCCTCGCCGCGCAGCTCGGCCTCGTCGGTGTCTAAGCGCCCTGACCGCCACGAGTCCACCCCGACCTCGAATGATGTTCGGGTCATCTTCCTTGGAGGCCTCGGAGAGATCGGGCGCAACTGCGCCTGTGTCGAGGTCAACGGCCGACTGATTGTCATCGATGTCGGGCTGATGTTCCCGGAGCCCGACATGCCCGGAGTGGACCTGGTCCTGCCGGACTTCACCTTCCTTCGCGACAACGCCCACCGGGTCGACGGCGTCGTGCTGACCCACGGTCACGAAGACCACGTCGGCGGGTTGTCCTACCTGCTGCGCGATCTCGAGGCTCCGGTCTACGGATCGGCCCTGACCGTTGGCATGGCCGCCCACCGTGTGCGTGAGGCGGGACAGTCGAAGAAAGCCACATTCATCGAGGTGGCGGACAACGAGACGGTGATGATCGGGGATTGCCCGGTCGAGTTCATCCCTGTGACTCACTCGGTTCCGTCGGCCATGGCGATCGCCTTCCACACACCACAGGGGGTGATCCTCCACTCGGGAGACTTCAAGATCGACCTCGCACCCGTCGATGGGCGTCGCACTGACCTCGCGAGGATCGGCGAACTGGCGCAGACCAAGGGCATTCGTCTCTTGCTGGCCGACTCCACGAACGCAGAGGAGCCTGGCTTCACTGATTCCGAATCCACCGTGGGCGTGACCCTGAAGCGGATCTTCGCCATGCGGCCGGGGCGCCGGATCATTGTTGCCTGTTTCGCTAGTCACCTCCACCGGATCCAGCAGATCGTGGACGCGGCGGCTGACAACAACCGCAAGGTGGCCACGCTTGGTCGATCGATGAAGAACAATGTCGAACTGGCCCGCAAGTTGGGCATCCTCACCATTCCCAAGGGGATGATGATCGACATCACCGAGATCGACTCCCATCCCGATGGTGAGGTCTGCGTGCTGTCGACGGGCTCCCAAGGTGAGCCCATGGCAGCGATGTCGCTGATGGCCCAGGGCGAGTCTCGCTGGCTTGAGCTCGGCGAGGATGACGTCGTGATCCTGAGCGCCCACCCGATTCCTGGGAACGAGTACGGAGTCGGGCAGGTCATCAACAACCTCCACCGTCGTGGCTGCGAGGTCGTCCATTCGGCGCACGAACCGGTGCATGTGTCAGGCCACGCTCGACGTGGGGAGCTCTCAACCCTGCTGTCGCTGACCAAGCCTGACTGCTTCATCCCGGTCCACGGCGAGTATCGCCATTTGAAGCACCACGCCGAGCTTGCCCGAACCATGGGGGTCGATCCCGGCCGGGTGCTCCAGGCCACTGACGGCGATGTCGTGCGGCTTGATGCTGCCGGCATTCGATTCGATGGACAGGTTCCTGCCGCCTACCTCTATGTCGATGGTGCGGCCAGTGACGTCGACCATGGGGTCTTGCGTGACCGCCAGACTCTTGCGGCCGAAGGGATGGTGATGGTCGTGGCCTCGGTTGACCTGCACGACCGTGAGGTCGTGGCCGGTCCGGAGGTCCTGACTCGTGGCTGGGCGGGCAAGACGCCTGTCGAGATGCTGACGAAGGACGCCGCCAAAGCAGTCGAAGACGCCTTGCGAGCCGCCTTGCGTGAGGAGAATCACGACATCGAGGGCCTGAACAAGGTGGCCCGTCGTGCACTAGGTCGCTACATCGGCAACAAGACCCGCCAGAAGCCGATGATCGTCCCGGTGATCGTCGCTACGTGAGGTGACCTGACGTCAGGACTTCTGAGGCTCGCCGTGGGCGAGATTGGAGGTCCCGAGCCGCCAATAGGGCTTGGAGCTGATCTGCTCGGCAGTGATGCCGCGCTCGATCAGGGAACGTCGCATGGCGGCGACCACCTGGAGCTCTCCGCCGATGTAGACGTGACCATCGTCCTCGGGGAAATCGATCGCAGCGAGGCCAGCGAGCAGGCCGGTGGGATCGTCGAGGCCGCGACCATGACGTTCGATGATCCCCATCGTCACGCCGATACCGTCGGCCAGGGCGGGTATTGGAAGATGTGATCGCTCGTCGGCCTCAATGACGAAGAGGGCCTGGCCCGGAGGTTCGATGGCCTCGGCCATGTTGTAGGCGGCCGAGAGAAATGAGAGGTCGCCGATGAACAGGTGCCAGTCGGCGAGCGTGTCGAGGGTCACCTTGCCGCGTGGCCCGATGGCTTCGATGGTTGTCCCGAGCTCGGCCGTCGCGGCCCATCGGGCGCCGGGACCACCGGCGGCGCGATCGATCCATAGGCGGAGCCGGCCTGTGTGGGCATCGATCGACCGGATGGAATAGCGGCGACGGAACGATCCGTCACCTCCCTCGACGGGAACCGCAAGCATGAGGTCATTGCCGGGAGCGGCGACGAGGCCTTCGAGGGGTCCGGCCAACTCGAGCTCGATGATCGCCGGGGAAAGATCTGCCTTGGCGACGATGGTCAAGGCCAGAGCCGTCACGCCAGGAAGCCTCGCCAGAAGACTGGGCGTGTCGGTGGGGGGCAGCTCAGCCATGGGGCATCCTCAACGTCTTCTTCGGGCGACCTGCCCTCGCCGGAGAGGATATCGGTCAGATGGCGTCCCGCTGATCGTCGTAGCGGGGCACTAGTTTTGGGGGACCGTGGCCCAATCTCGATCTCAGCATGCTCGCTCAAAGAAGCCAGCACCGAAGTCCTCGCGCTCAGCGAAGGCGGCAGTGCAGCCGGGGATCCTGGCCGCGCATGCGACTGACCTGACGGCAGTGGGCCTGTCGACCTTGGCCGTACTGACCATCTTGGCCGTCTGGTTCTCTGCGCTGGGCCCTGTTGGCCGCTGGCTCAACCTCGCCCTGGGGTCAATCTTCGGCACGGTGCGATATCTGGTGCCGATCCTCTTGGTCGGCGGGGTTGCCGTGTTGCTTGCGACGCGAGAGCGGGCGCAGACCGTGCGGCTGGCCACCGGAGGCGCCCTTGGTCTGGTGGCACTGACGGGCCTGGCGGGCTTGATCGGCGGCAACCCCTCCTTCGGTGCTTCACCGCACGATCTTCGTCAGGCAGGCGGCTACCTGGGTGCTCTCGTCGGCCACAGCCTCTCAATCGCCTTGGGCTCGCTGGGAGCTGGCATCGTCCTGCTGGCGGTGGCGGTTCTTGCCGGTGTCGTGGCCACCGGTATCCCGCTGCGCACGGCATTGCCCTTCCTGGCTGTCTGGGCCAAGAAGGGTGGGTCCCTGCTCGCTGCCTGGTGGGCCGGAGGGTCGATGCGGCGGCGCCCGATCGACCTCGAAGAAGACGATGAGCCGGACAAGCCCGTGCGCCCCCGACGCCGGCTGACGGATGACTTCGTTCCGGTGGAGGAGGCACCGGTTGTGCTGAGCTTGGTGCCCGATCCAGATCCCGATCCAGATCCAGATCCGGCCCCAGCGCCTCGGACGAGAAAGCGGTCGGCGGCGCAGCCAGTGCGCAAGGGCGCATGGGTGCTGCCCAGCTTGGATCTCCTCGGCCTCTCCACGCAGCATCGTCATGACCAGCAGGCTGTCGAGGCTGCCGGTCGCGAGTTGGTCGCTGCACTCGAGGCTCATGGCGTTGCAACATCGTTGATCGGATTGACGGTCGGACCGACGGTGACCCGATTCGAGCTCGAGCTCGGAGCGGGGGTGAAGGTGGCCCGAGTGACCACGCTGGCCAAGGACATCGCCTATGCCATGGCGTCGCCCGACGTTCGGATCCTCGCCCCGATTCCGGGACGTCAGGCCATCGGTGTCGAGGTGCCCAATAAGAAGCGACAGCTGGTGACCCTGGGCGACCTGCTGGGGAGCGATGAAGCGGCCGCAGCACTGCATCCGCTCACCGTGGCACTCGGTCGGGACATCGCTGGTCGCACCGTGATGCAGAACATCGCGGAATTCCCCCACGTGCTGATCTCTGGGGCTACGGGAGCAGGGAAGAGTTCGGCTATCAACTCGCTGATCACGTCGCTGCTGATGCGCACCACGCCTGAGCAGGTCAAGATCATCCTGATCGACCCCAAGCGGGTTGAACTCGGGCAGTACAACGGAGTGCCACACCTGCTGAGTCCAGTGGTGGTGGACCCCAAGCTCGCTGCAAACGCGCTCTCGTGGGCCGTCAAGGAGATGGAGCGTCGCTACGACATTCTGGCGGCCCAGGGTGTCCGGGATATCACGAGCTATCACGAAGCCCTCGCCGCAGACACGCTCAAGCACGTTGGTCCGCCCGATACCTCTGCCGAGGTCAACTTGGTCGTCGAGAGGGCGCGAGCCGAGGCACGCGGAGAGGTGTTCGACATCGAGGCCTTCGAAGTTGAGAAGGAGGAGTTTGATCCGCTGCCCTTCATCGTGGTGGTGGTTGACGAGCTGAACGACTTGATGATGGTCGCGGCACGCGATGTCGAGGACTCGGTTGTCCGAATCGCACAGATGGCTCGAGCGGTGGGCATCCACCTTGTTCTCGCCACGCAGCGACCATCGGTGGATGTCATCACTGGGGTGATCAAGGCCAACGTCCCGTCACGGATGGCGTTTAGCGTCTCCTCCTTGTCCGATAGCCGAGTGATCCTGGATCAACCCGGAGCGGAGCGCCTGGTGGGCAAGGGTGACATGTTGCTGCTGACCGCTTCGTCGAATGTCGCTCAGCGCATCCAGGCTCCGTGGGTCTCGGAGGACGAAGTGCGGGCGGTCGTTGCCGCGTGGAAGGCCCAAGGTGGGCAGACCGAGCCAGTGGTGGCCCTGAGTAGTGGCCTTGAGGTTGGTGAAGGGGGCAGCGAGTTCGGCGGGAATGACGATGACGACGAACTGCTGACTCAGGCGCGCGACCTCGTCGTACGCAACCAGATCGGGTCGACCTCAATGCTCCAGCGCAAGCTCAAGGTCGGGTTCGCCCGTGCAGGTCGACTCATGGATCTCCTTGAAGAACAGGGAGTCGTCGGTCCGTCCCTAGGTTCGAAGGCGCGCGCCGTGCTGGTCACTGAGGATCAGCTCAACCCACCTGGCTGATCCAACCGATGGCTAGGCACGCGTTACATCGGCGGCCCTTGTGGCATCGACCAGAGCACTGGGTTCCCCTGCTGGCGGTGACGGTGGCAGCCATGGTGATTGGCTCCGCCGTGATCGTGATCAAGGAAGGGCCAGCGCTCGCCGCTCAGGTGAATCCGTCGATCCCGTCGCTTCGCTGGGTGCCGGGAGCGCCGGAGGAGCCGATATGGCCAACGGTGGGGCAGGGGGCGGTAGCGGTCACGGGAGTGGCGTCGCTCGCCGCCATCGTGAAACAGCAATCTGTCGAGATCCCGACGGCAGCGATGCAGATGTCGTATACGCCACTCGTCGGCGTTGATGGTGTGGTTGGGATCAAGTCCGGTTTGACGACCGAGTCGGGAGGGTGCGACTTGCTGGCACTGGACGCGATGGTCGACGGACACCCGATTCAGGTGATCGCAGCCG
>CAIUMH010000050.1 GCA_903900235.1 uncultured Actinomycetes bacterium | reverse complement strand
GCTGCTCAAGGCCAAGAAAATCGCCCATCAGTACGTCTCGGAGCGACGGATCACCATCCGAGAGAGCGCCATCCGGGACTACCTCGATGGGGTCACCATCGAGGTAGTCCACACCGAAGAGCTCTGAAGAAGCCGAGATTTCTTCGCGCGACATGCGATCCCGGCAGACCGTTGTGAATGAGGCGGTCTGGCGAGATCCAGAGAGAGGAGCCATCCGTGGCCACACCATCATCATCGAAGCGAGGTCGAGGAGACGGCGAAGGCTCGATCCAACAGGTCAAGGGCCGCGCTGGCTACCGAGCTCAGATCCGCATGCCCGATGGCAGTCGGCCTACAAGGCAGTGCAAGACAAAGAAGGAGGCAGCCGACTGGATTGCCGAGCAACGCCTCAAGATGGACAAGGGCCAGATGACCGTTGCCAAGGCACCCCGGCTCGGAGAGTGGATGGATCAATGGTTCGCCATGCGCACGGTGAATCCCCGCACGATCATGCAGGAGCAGAACCGCCGCAAGCTCTACTTCGAACCCCTCGAGAAGATCCCGCTCGACAAGCTCACCGCCGGCACCATCAAGCGCTGGCTCGACAGCCTGGATCGAAAGTTCCGAGCCCGGAAGCCGGGCGTTGGCGAACCCCACAATCTCCGTCATTGCTATGCGCTCCTCAGCAGCGTCATCAACGGCGCTATTGACGATGGCCTCCTCACTTCCAATCCCCTGACTGGCGTCAAGCGCCCGAAGGTCCCACCGGCCAAGCCGAAGTACCTCTCAGAGGATGAGCTTGACCGCTTCTTGAAGATCGACTGGGGGCCACCAGAGGATCCTCGGCGCATGGGTGTCATGCTCATGTTGTGGCTGGGGCTCCGACGAGGAGAAGCACTCGGACTCGTTTGGGAAGACGTCGATCTCGAGACCGGCGTCATCACGATCCGCAAGCAGCTCTCCCGAGTGGTCATCGATGGCAAGGTCCACCGATCACTGCTTATCCGTCGAGACCTGAAAACCGACTACTCGCGAAGAAGCCTCGCTGCGTCACCGGGACTGCTCCAAGCCCTTCAAGTACACAACACCCATCAGGGTGAGGTAACACGCCCCACTGATTTCATCGTGAGCTTCGAGAACGGTCAACCCATCGACCCCGATGCCTTCGCCAAGTGGATGAAGACAACCGCCGCTGAAGTGGGTATCGACGTCTCCCCCCACCGGCTCCGCCACACGGCTGCCACCACCATGCTGAACAAGGTGGGATCCCTCGAGGAGGTCTCTTCGCTCCTCGGTCACGCCGACATCAAGACCACGAGCATCTATGCCCGCATCACTCCCGACACCAGGCATGCTGCGGCTAAGGCGCTTGGCTCGGTCTTCGACGAGGCCCTCGCTTCCAAGAGTGATCATGATCCTGAAAGCCTTCACCGCTGAAGCGCGGTCGCTGCGTCACCCGAAGGCATGGGGTTAATTTGGGGCCCTCAGACCTTCAATCGTCGGCGGCAATCTCCCTTGCCTCACGTTCACGATCGAACACCTCGTTCATCAGCTCACGAAGCGGGAGCTGTCGATGGGTCGTCGTCACCCATGATTC
>CAIUMH010000049.1 GCA_903900235.1 uncultured Actinomycetes bacterium | reverse complement strand
CTCAGGCAGTGCGCGACACCGAGGTCGAGGCGGGTGTCGTCCACGAGGGCGACTGGATCGGCTTGACTGGTGCCGGCATCGTCACCATCGCCGAGTCGCTCGTGGTGTGTGCCACGCACCTGCTGGACTCGATCGTCACCGACGAGCACGAGCTGGTCACCATCATCGAGGGCGAGGGATCGACAGCCTCGAATACCCGACGGCTTTCGGACTGGCTGACTGAGGAGCGACCCGACGTGGCCGTCGAGGTGCACCACGGCGGCCAACCCCTCTACCCGTACCTCTTCGGGATCGAGTGAGCGACCCCGAGACCTCCTCGGCCACGCAGCCCCACGACGGGCGAACACTCACCCAGCTCGCCTCCATCGATGTCGGCGTCCTCAAGGGCGTTGGCCCCAAGCGCAAGGCGGCATTGACGGCGCTCGGCATCGAGTCGGTTCTCGACCTGTTGTGGACCTATCCCCGGCGGTACATCGACCGCACTCGCCAGGCTGACCTCGCCGACCTCGTGGTTGGCGACGAGGCGGTGGTCCTCGGGCGGGTGACCAAGGTGAGCAGCCGCAGCACTCGCCAGCGTCGCTCGATGGTTGTGGTCGACGTCGAGGATGCCACCGGGATGATGCAGGTCACCTTCTTCAATCAACCGTGGCGAGAGAGTCAGTTGCTGGTGGGCACCGAGGCACTGTTCTTCGGCAAGCTCGACGCCTACAACGGTCGACCCAAGATGACGAACCCGGTGGTCGACATCCTTGTCGGCATGACGGGCCAGGCAGAGGGCACGGCCAAGACCGGCCGGATCATCCCGGTGTACCCCCAGTCCCAGAAGTCCGGTGTGACGAGCTGGGAGCTGGGCCGGATGGTGGCCGAGTCATTGCGCCGAGCCGGCAACTTCGCTGACCCGATCAGCACGACCATTCTCGAGCGATTCGACCTCGAGGACCGCACCAGTGCGCTCTGGGGCATTCATGCTCCCGAGAGCCTCGAGCAGGCCGCCGCCGCCCGACGGCGTCTGGCCTTCGATGAGCTGCTGCGATTGCAGCTGGTCCTGCAGCTGCGACGGCGCGCCATGGAGGCTGATGCTCGGGCCATCCGTCATGCCGTGGATCCCTCGGAGGTTGGCGACTCGGCGCCGGTCGGGTCGATGGTCGCAGCCTTCCTCGCAGCACTGCCCTTCACTGCCACCGCTGCCCAGCGACGAGTCCTCGCAGAGATCCTCGGTGACCTCGCCGGGTCGCTCCCCATGCACCGGCTCCTGCAGGGTGACGTGGGCTCCGGGAAGACGGTGGTGGCCGTGGCGGCGATGCTCGGTGCGATCCAGGGTGGGCATCAGGGTGCACTGATGGCTCCCACCGAGGTGCTCGCCGAGCAGCACCATCGCTCCATCGGAGCCATGCTCGAGGGGTTTGAGGTCGACGACCCCAGTGTGCTCGGTGGTCGGAGGCCGATCCGGGTGGGCCTGCTCACCTCATCGGTCGGCGCACGAGAGCGCCGAGGAGTGGTTGGCAGCTTGGCTGATGGGACCATCGATCTTGTGGTCGGCACCCACGCGCTGCTGACCGACGACGTAGCTTTCGCCTCGCTAGGTCTCGCCGTGGTCGACGAGCAGCATCGCTTCGGCGTTGAACAACGCGCCGCGCTTCGCGAGAAGGGTCGAGGGACCTCCGGAGAGGGGAGTGATCCAGACCTGCTCGTGATGACGGCAACCCCAATCCCGCGCTCGGCGGCGATGGTGGTCT
>CAIUMH010000048.1 GCA_903900235.1 uncultured Actinomycetes bacterium | reverse complement strand
GACGCATCCCCCATGGATCCACCGTGCTCGTCAACCTTTCGGGTCGAGGCGACAAGGATGTCGCACAGGTGCGTGAGATCTTGCGGGGGGAGTCCTAGATGGCATCGACTCCGACGTTGGCTCAGCGTTTCTCGGACCGCCCCGAGGGCTCAAAACTCCTTATCCCGTACCTCATGGCCGGCGCCGAGGATTCCTGGTTGGAATCGATCGAGGCGGTCATCGATGCTGGTGCGGATGCAGTGGAGGTGGGCCTGCCATTCTCCGATCCCATCATTGACGGGAAGACGATCGAGGACGCTGGGAATCGCAGCCTGGCGCGAGGAACGACCGCACCCGACGTGCTTGCGGCACTCGGTGCGAGACAGTGGGGAGCCCCGCTGATCGTGATGACCTACTACAACGTCATCGCTCATCTTGGCCATGAACGATTCGCGGGCCTCGCAAGTGAGGCAGGTGTGTCGGCGACGATCATTCCGGACCTGAGCCTTGAGGAGATTGATCCCTGGGCCGAAGTCGCTGACGGGTCGGATATTTCCACGGTGATGCTTGTGGCCCCGTCCTCCTCGCCAGAGCGGACGCAGCGGATCAGCGACCGTTCACGAGGCTTCGTCTACGCGGTTGCCCGGATGGGAGTGACCGGTGAGCGCGCCGAGATCGGCGACGAGGTGTCGCAGGTGGTGTCAAAGATTGCACCGACGACGTCGCTTCCCGTCTGTGTCGGAATCGGCGTCTCCACACCGGAGCAAGCTCGGCAAGTCACTCGGGTGGCCGATGGCGTTGTGGTGGGATCGGCGCTTGTGCGCAGGCTCACAGAAGGAGCAGGCCCAGAGGGAGCAGCATCCTTCGTCGGGTCTCTGCGGTCAGCGATCGACGCGTAGGCCGATCCTGGCTGGCTCCTAGGTTGCGGCGGCAAAAACCAGACTGCCGTTGTGTCCTCCGAAGCCGAAGGAGTTACTGAGCACGACTGGCACAGAGAGGGGACGAGCTTCGCCCTTCACGACGTCAAGATGGATGGCGGGATCGACCGTCGTGAGGCCGACGGTCGGCGGGATAACCCCTCGGGCGATGGTGAGGAGCGAAGCCACGGCCTCGAGGGCACCCGCTCCACCGAGGCTGTGTCCGGTCACTCCCTTGCACGAGGTCACTGGAGGGCTCTCGTCTCCGAAGAGCGCCTCGATGGCAACCGACTCGGCCAGATCATTGAGCGGCGTCGACGTTCCGTGTGCATTGATGGTTCCGACGTCACGAGTGGAGATCCCTGCATCTTCGAGCGCCAGTTCCATGCAACGTCGAGCTCCTGAACCGTCCTCTCGAGGTGCCGTGATGTGGAAGGCGTCGGCGGTCGAAGCGGCACCGATCACCTCGCCATAGATGCGAGCTCCGCGGGCGGTGGCGTGGTCGAATCGTTCGAGGACCAGAGCTCCGGCACCCTCGGACATCACAAACCCGTCTCGATCGATATCGAATGGTCGGGAGATCCCCTGGTTCGAGAGAGCAGTCATGTTTCCGAAGCCAGCGAAGGTGATGGCCTCCATGACTGACTCGCCTCCTCCGACGATCGCCACATCTGCCCGACCCGAAGCGACGAGCCGAGCTCCGGCGGTGATGGAATGTGTTCCTGCCGCGCAGGCCGTAGTCACGGTTTCAACCGGCCCACGGCATCCGAAGCGCATGGCCACCTGAGCGGCACCCGCATTGGGCATGATCATCGGGGCCAAGAAGGGCGAGACTCGGTTCGCGCCTCGCTGCTCAAGTACTTGCTGCTGGGCAATGAGTGTCCCCATGCCTCCGATTCCCGTTCCCATCACCACTGCAGCCCGATCTGGATCCATCTCGTCGAGACCGCTGTCCGCCATTGCTTCGACGGCTGCGGCCAGGGTGATCTGAGCAAAGCGGTCGACCCGCCGGACCTCTTTGGGCCCGAAGATCGTGGCCGGATCGAAGTCGGGAATCCTGTGATCCTCAGAAAACGTTCCCTGGAGGAGTCCGTTGAACAGCGCTTCGGTTCCCACACCGCAACACGAGAGTGCGCCGAGGCCAGTGACCACGACCCGATACCCGTGGACTGGTTCTCCCGAAATGTGACCGACGAGCATCAGAGTTTTGCGGAAATCAGGTCATAGGCCTGCCCCACGGTCTCAACGCCCTCGATCTCGTTCTCCTCAACAGTGACGTCAAACGCCTCTTCGAGGGCCATAACGAGCTCGACGAGGTCAAGACTGTCGGCATCAAGGTCCTTTGAGAAGGAGGCCTCGAGCACGACGGCATCGGGGGATACCTGCAGTACTTCGACCGCACAGGCCCGGAACTTTTCAAAGGTTGCATCGTCGCTCATGGTGGTCCTTTCCTGAGGCCCGAACGGCCCCTGTTCGCTCTTGACGGTAGCGCCTCGGGTGACTGGGGAAGTGGCTAGTGGCCCATTCCGAGACCACCGTCGATACTCAGCACCGCACCCGTGATGTATCTCGCACCGGCCGAGGCGAGGAACACTGCCGCCGATGCCACCTCCTCCGCCTGTCCGATGCGACCGAGGGGGACCTGAGTGGTCATCGCCTCGACACGCTCTTGTCCGAGAACCTCGGTCATCTCGGTGGCGATGAGACCCGGGGCAACCACGTTGACCGTGATGGAACGACTGCCAACTTCTCGAGCGAGGGCTCGCGCCATCCCCACGAGGCCAGCCTTCGACGCGGCATAGTTGGCCTGACCGGGGAGGCCCATGAAGGCTCCGACGGAGGAGACCATGATGATGCTGCCCGAGCGTTGACGGATCATCCGCTTCAGTGCGCTCCTTGCGCAACGGAAGGTCCCAAGCAGGTTGGTGTCGATGACTGTCGAAAAATCTTCGTCAGACATCCGAATTGCAAGCTGGTCCCGGGTGATACCGGCGTTGGCCACAAGGACATCGATGTGGCCATGGCGATTGGTGACCTCGTCAAAGGCATCTTCAACACTGGCTGGATCGGTGAGGTCGCAGGTGACGAACTCAGCCCCTGTGGGGGTAGTTCCACGGCTGCGTGAGAGCCCCACCACGACATCACCATTGGCGAGGAACGCGGAGGCACAAGCTGCACCGATGCCCCTGCTGGCTCCGGTGACCACGACAATACGTTGGGTGTCGGACTCAGCCACGGAGCACCTCAAGCGCTGCAAGATCGTCGGGCGTTGCGACACCGTCGACCGTGCTGCCTCTGCGGATCCGGCCGACGAGTCCCGACAGGATCCCCCCTGGTCCCATCTCGACGAAGCGAGGATCACCAGTGAGTTCACCGATCGATCGGGAGAACTCCACGGGTGCGGTCAACTGCTCTGCGAGAAGTGTTGACCACGGGGCCGTTCCATCATGAGCGGTGGCGTCAACATTGGCGACGACGTGAATGCGACCTCGAGCCCAGACCGTGGAATCGAGAGCGCCCGAGAGCGCTTCGGCCGCCGGTGCCATGAGCGGCGAGTGGAATGCACCGCCGACCTCAAGGGGAATCACCTTTCGGAGACCCAGCGAGCGGGCCTTGTCACTCAACGTTGCCAAGTCGGAACTCGGGCCGGCTACGACGATTTGGCCGGGAGCATTTCGATTGGCCACCACGACGCGTGGGAAGGCCTCGAGGGCGTTCGCCAGCGTGTCATCGTCGGTGCCGAGGACCGCCAGCATGGAACCCTCCTCGAGCAGGGCTGCTGCGGCCATGGCCAATCCACGTTGATGGACGAGAAGTGCTCCCTGCTCGAGCGACACGATGTCGGATGCGGCGAGGGCGCTGTACTCGCCGAGGCTGTGTCCGACCACGAGATCGAGATCGACACCCGATTGGGCGACAGCATGGGCAATGGTTGAGCTCAGAGCGAAGGTGGCCAACTGCGCGTTGTCGGTCCTGACGAGTTCCTCGAGGGGAGCCGTGGTGAGGAGCCGCGGGACATCGACCCCTGTGACGTTCGCCACCTGGGCGATGACGACCGCCGAAGGATGGTCCATCCACGGTTCGCCCATGCCCGGACGCAGGGAACCCTGCCCGGGAAACAGTCCGACGATCATGGCTGCAACCTCCTTCGTGCTGCATCGAGTCTGCCACGATCACTGCGCCCTCAGGCGGGTAGGTTCGGGGAGGTGAAGGTCGTCGCAGTCCAGTGGGCATCGGGTGAAGACCAGTCAGTCAACCGAACTGCCATCAGGGGCTTGATCGAGACGATCGACGGATGTCCAGATCTGGTCGTGCTTCCCGAGGCTTCGATGCTGGCGTTCGGTGACGCTCCTGGACCGCTCGCCGGCTCAAGTGAGCGCCTTGATGGCCCGTTCGTGGGCCTGCTGGCTGATCTTTCGCAGGGTGGAGCAACGATTGTTGCGGGCATGTTCGAGGACTCGGGGGTCGACGGCCGTCCCTACAACACCACCGTGGTGGTAGCACGAGGGGAGCTCGTCGGCGCTTATCGCAAGATGCATCTCTATGACGCTCTGGGGTTCGTCGAATCGGCGGGCATCTCGGCGGGAACGGGTGATCGAAGCGGCCTTGTGGTGGTGCAGGTTGGCGATACCAAGGTGGGGATCTTGACGTGCTTCGATCTTCGTTTCCCTGAACTCAGCGCTGCGCTAGTCGACGATGGCGCCCAAGTGCTGGTGCTGGGTGCCGCATGGGTACCAGGTCCTCGAAAGCTCGAGCAGTGGCAGACCCTGCTCGCTGCTCGCGCCATTGAGAACACCTCGTTTGTGGTCGCCGCAGCCCAACCGGGGCCCCGGTATTGCGGTCACTCGAGCATCGTGGGACCGAGCGGCGAGATCCTCGCTCAGGCGCAGGCGTCTCCCGGGCTGATCCAGGCATACCTCGAAATCGATGAACTCGATCGAGTTCGAACCACACTGCCAGTGCTCTCAAGCCGTCGGCTTGCTCGAGAGTGATGGGTGCCCGGAGCGGGACTCGAACCCGCACGCCACTAAGGACAACGGATTTTGAATCCGTCGCGTCTGCCGATTCCGCCATCCGGGCCAGACGACGATGATACCCGCCGGCCTTGAGGGGGTGGGAACACTTGAATCGGTGGAGCTTTGGGTGGCTTCGTGTGCACTGGCCTCACCCATTGTTTCGTCGTTGCACAACCATCAAGTCCGTCGGATTGGTTTCGTCAGGGTGCGGTGCAGCGGAGCAGAAGGCTTTGGTGAGATCGCAGCGATGGATCAAACGGTAGGCACTGACCCCCGGCTCGACCTCGTGCTGCGGTCGATTGAGGAGCAGTGGTCACCTCGCCTGTTCGAAGCCGCTCGAGCGAGAGGCGGCGACTGTCCACCAAGCCACGCCATTGCAGTTCTCGGCCCAGCCTCAGCGGTTGATCGCCAGGCAGCAGCAGCTCTGGAGATGGCCGTCTTGGATGCGGAACTGCGAGCCGCCGGGTTGTCGCTGGCTCGCTGGCTTGAGGTTGGGGGTTCATCTGTCGCCTTCGGGGCACTTCGCGGCATCCCGGCGGATCGTTCGATCGACACCTTTGTGGCTGATGCTCTCGATGCACTGACGAATGGTGCATCTCGGCTCCGGGTCAAAGTAGACCCCTCGTGGGCACTCGAACCATTGAGTGCACTGCGCAGGGCCGCACCGGAGGCCCTGTTGCAGGCGGATGCCAACGGCAGCCTCGGCGGGTCTCAGGGCCTCAAGGTGTTGCATGGTATCGACGGGCTTGGTCTGGCCTGCATCGAGGAGCCACTGGGGACGACCGACCTTGCGGCGAGCGCGTCATTGGCACAGCAGATCAGCACGCCGCTGTGCCTCGACGAGACACTGTCGACACCCCGGGTCGTCCGTGACGCGCTTCGCTATCAGGCTTGTGGCGTCTTGTGCATTAAACCGGGACGACTCGGCGGGATCCGTGCAGCGTTGCGGGCTCTCGGTGAGGCCCAGATGCATGGAGTGGACTGCTTTGTCGGGGGGATGTTCGAAGCGGGACTCGGCCGCTCGGCACTCGGCGCCTTGGCTGGCCGACCGGAGGCCACGCTCATCGGCGATGTGGTGAGCGCTGGCACCTACCTCGTCGAAGATCCTTGTCACCAGAACGGGCCAGAGGGAGGCAGCCAGCCCCTCTTCGATGAACCAGGGGTGGGTCCATGGCCAGATCGCACGGTCGCCGAAGTGCGATGGGAGCATCGCCGTCCCGGCCTCTAGGATGCAGTCGTGCGTCAGTCAGTGCTCAGAAGAAGACTCCAAGACCTCCAGGGAAGGATCACGGCGCTGCGCGCCGAGATCGTTATCCTTGATGAGCAGATCGCTGTCGCCGACGATGAGGTCTCAGATCTCAGGGTCCGAGCACTGATCAGCGAGACACCACTTGCCGAAAAGGAGCATGCCGAGGCTTCACGTCACGCCAATCTTGCTCACCGGGCTCGTGATCATGCGTTCGTCTCGCTGCACGCACTCGAGTCCGAGCGCGATCGACTAATCGAGCAGTTGGTAGTGGAGGTCTGATGGAACATGCCCCGCGAATCGTCATCGCAGATGACGAGGCCATCATCCGGCTCGACCTCAAGGAGATCCTCGAGGAGGCTGGTTACGATGTGGTGGCGGAGACCGGTCGTGGCGATGAGGCTGTCAGTTTGGTGGCGCACCATCAGCCAGATCTCGCAATCCTCGACATCAAGATGCCCGGCACCGATGGCATCACAGCCGCGAAGGCAATTTTGGCCGACCAGTCAACAGCAGTGCTTCTGCTCACGGCTTTTAGCCAGCGGGATCTGATCCAAGATGCTCGCGAGGCGGGCGTGGCCGCCTACCTTGTGAAGCCCTTCCGAAAGGCGGAGCTGATCCCCGCCATTGAAGGCGTGCTGGCTCGGGCACAGGAGGATCGGGTGATCGACGCAGATCTGGGCAACGAGACCCCCGGCGGCTCTGAGGACAAGATCGAGACGCGTCGGCTCGTCGACGAGGCCAAACAAATTCTCATGGAACGTGACGGGCTCTCCGAAGAGCAGGCGTTCTCGACGATCCAGCAGAAGGCCATGCAGTCGAGGACCCGCATGCGAGACATCGCAGCGGCAATCGTCGATCCTCCTCCGACTTCCACCTGATGGCCGACACCACCGTGAAGGAGGGGGAGCTCTTTCTCCTTGACGGGATGTCGTTGGCCTTTCGGGCCTACTTCGCCCTGCCGCCGGATCTGGCGACTTCCGACGGCCTTGTGACCAATGCAGTGCACGGCTTCACCAACATGTTGCTGAGCATCGTGCGTGACCATCGGCCCGGAGCACTGGCAGTGGCCTTCGATCTGCCCGGGGGGACGTTCCGTGACGCCATGGTTGAGGAGTACAAGGGAGGTCGAGCCGAGACGCCACAGGACCTTCTCCCTCAATTCGACATGATTCGCGATCTCGTCCGCTGTCTTGGGATCCCCCTGGTGAGTTGCCCCGACTTCGAGGCCGATGACGTGCTGGCTACCCTTGCCACCCGCTCACGCGACGAGCAGCGGCCGGTGGTGGTGGTGACGGGCGACCGAGATTGCTTCCAGTTGGTGGAGGACCCGTATGTGCGGGTGCTCTACAACAAACGCGGGGTCAGTGACTACGCGCTCTATGACGAGGCCGGGATCATCGAGCGCACCGGAATTGAGCCACAGCGTTATCCCATGCTGGCCGCCATGCGCGGTGACAGTTCGGACAACCTGCCGGGAGTCCCCGGTGTCGGGGAGAAGACTGCAGCGAAGATGCTCACCTCCTATGGAGATCTCGACGGCATCTTTGCCCACCTCGATGAGCTGACCCCAAAGCTGCGCGAGAACATGGCCGCCAACGAGACGCTGGCTCGTACCAATCTCGCCGTGATGACGCTGGTGAGAGACGTTCCTCTTGCGGTTGATCCAATGGACCTTGAGATGGGCGGATGGTATCGAGGCGACGTCCAGGAATTGTTCGAGCGGCTCGAGATGCGCGGCGCTTGGCGACGCGTGGCGGAGATGCTCGATGCAGGCCATCTCGGCGTCGGCCATGAGGCATCGTCTGGACTCAGCTTCACCACGGTCATGCCTGAGCGTGTGGAAACCGAGGAGGTTTCGATCACGGTGGTCTCAGCCGAGGCAGCGTCTGGAATCCTTGACGACTGTGACGGATCAGCCCATGTCGCCGTCCTGAGCGAGGATGCCGAGAAGCTCGCGGTGCTGGTTCCCGGGTCCACCGAGGTGGCGATTGTTTCGACGGCGGCCGAGCGGTGGGTGGCGGCCCTCGGGTCCCGAGGTCCGGTGCGTTCGGATGATGCGAAGCGAGTCCTACGCCAGAGCCTTGCCATCGGAATCGAACCCATGGTCCCCGATGGGGATGTCGGTATTGCCGGCTACCTGCTCGATGCATCGTTGGGCGACTATGACCTCGCCACGATGGCTCGGCGGTATCTGCCGGAAATCGATACCTCCGACCTCGGCGGCACCGGTCAGCTGTCTCTTGATGCCAGGCCCGATGAAGAGGTGTTGGCACTGTCGGCGGTGGTGGTCGATCGCCTCACGGCCGCACTTGATCCGAAACTCGCCGACGCAGGCCTGACCGCTCTCTACCGCGACGTCGAGCTTCCGCTTGTCCGAGTTCTGGCTCGCATGGAAGATCGCGGTATCGCCGTCGATCTCGACGAGCTGCGAGCGATCTCCGCCGACTTGACGAGTCGGGTCGGACAACTCGAGCAGCGGGTCCAGGACTTGGCTGGTCATCCGTTCAAGGTGAATTCGACGCAGCAGCTCCAAACGGTGCTCTTCGACGAACTGGGATTGACCCGCGGCAAGAAGACCAAGACCGGGTATTCGACGAATGCCTCAGTCCTCGAAGCCCTCCGAGGCGAGCATCCGATCATCGAAGCGATCCTGGACTACCGGGAGATTGAGAAACTCCGTTCGACCTATGGCGAGTCGCTACTGGCAGAAGTTGCTCCCGACGGGCGGATTCATGCCACATTCCGCCAGACTGTGGCACGCACCGGCCGGCTCAGTTCTGAGCGGCCGAACCTGCACAACATCCCCGTTCGGTCGCAGGAGGGTCGGCGATTCCGCAGGGCGTTCATCCCAACGAGTGGCTGGTCGCTGCTCGCAGCCGACTACGACCAAGTGGAACTCCGGGTCATTGCACACCTGTCGGGTGATGAAGGCTTGCTGGCGGCCTTCTCTACGGAAGAGGACATCCATCGTTCGATCGCCGCCAGCGTCTACGGGATCACCACCGAGCACGTCACCCCTGAGCAGCGCGAGCGGGCAAAGATGGTCTCGTACGGGCTGGCCTATGGAATGGAGGCCTTTGGCCTCGCTCAGCGCCTTGGTGGCAACGTCGCCGAGGCGAGGGAGATTATGGATCGCTACTTCGCAGCATTCCCGGGGCTGCGCAGCTACATGGATCAGGCGGTGATCGAGGCACGAGAGACGCTTCAGACGAGGACCGAGTTGGGTCGGATCAGGCCACTTAGAGATCTCGACGCCAAGAATGGAGCGGTGCGTGCGGCCGCGGAACGCCAGGCTATGAATGCTGGAATCCAGGGCCTCGCCGCCGACATCTTCAAGGTGGCCCTGGTTCGACTCGATGATCGACTCATTCGGGAGGGCCTTGAGGCCCGAATCGTGCTCCAGATTCATGACGAGGTTCTCGTCGAGGCACCACCCGAGGAGCACGCACGCGTCGAGACGGCCACACTCGAAGAACTCATGGGCGCCGCCTCGCTGGCCGTGCCGCTCAAGGTCTCGCTGGCATGGGGGACAAGTTGGGGTGCAGCAAAGGGATGACCCTTGCTCGCTGGGTGATAACCTGACGGTCCCGGTCTGCGCTGGAGACCGGGTCCTATTCACGAGCAGATCCCAGCGCGATCACCCCAGGACGTGAGCTGAATATGGCTGACCTGTTCTCCCCCCTCTCTACCGAAGCGATGGGTACCTTCGACGCAGAAGGTAACTACATTCCCCGCATCATCGTCGAAGACGATCTCGGTGCCCCAGAGCTCGACAGCGCGATGGTCACCTCCATCATCGAGTTCGACGACGGCGACCTTGTCAAGGGGAAGGTCGTCAAGATCGACCGCGATGAGGTGCTTCTTGACATCGGCTACAAGTCCGAGGGTGTGATTCCCGTGCGAGAGCTCTCCATCCGCAACGACGTCGACCCGGCAGAGATCGTCTCCCTCGGCGAAGCCGTCGAGGCGCTTGTGCTCCAAAAGGAGGACAAGGAAGGCCGACTCATCCTGTCCAAGAAGCGGGCGCAGTACGAGCGTGCATGGACTGACATCGAGAAGGTCAAGGACGAGGACGGGATCGTCAGCGGCCCAGTCATCGAGGTGGTCAAGGGTGGCCTCATCGTGGACATCGGCCTGCGTGGATTCCTGCCTGCCTCGCTCGTCGAGTTGCGTCGTGTGCGTGAACTCGAGCCGTACATTGGTCAGAACATCGAGGCCAAGATCATCGAGCTCGACCGGAACCGCAACAACGTGGTGCTGTCACGTCGAGCATGGCTCGAGGAGACCCAGAAGGAGCAGCGAGGCGACTTCCTCAATAACCTCAAGCCAGGTGAGCGACGCAAGGGAGTCATCTCGTCGGTCGTGAACTTCGGGGCGTTCGTGGACCTCGGAGGGATGGACGGACTCATTCACGTGTCCGAGCTGAGCTGGAAGCACGTCGAGCACCCATCGTCCGTCGTCACCGTGGGTGACGAGGTCGAGGTCGAGGTTCTCGACGTGGACCTCGACAAGGAGCGCATCAGCCTGTCGCTCAAGAATACTCAAGCCGACCCGTGGCAGCAGTTCGCCGATAGCCACCAGGAAGGTCAGCTGGTGTACGGCCGAATCACCAAGTTGGTGCCGTTCGGCGCCTTCGTCCAGGTGGGCGACGGCATCGAAGGCCTCGTGCACATCTCGGAGATGGCCGCACACCACGTCGACCTGCCCGAGCAAGTCGTCACGCCCGGCGAAGAGCTGTGGGTCAAGATCATCGAGATCGACCTCCAGCGTCGTCGAATCAGCCTGTCGATCAAGCAGGCCGCCGACGGAGGCGAGGTCTCCGAGGAGTACCGTGAGGCCTTCGGCGAGCACGCGTACGACGAAGAGGGTAACTACATCGGCTTCGACTACTCGGAGTCCGAGTTCACCCCAGAGACTGAGGCTCAGGCCGCGTGGGCCGACTACGCCGCAGAGGCTCAGGCGGTCGCTCCGGCAGCCGAGGCTGGCACCGCTGGGGTCGAGGTCGTCACTGAGGAAGTGGCAGACGCCGAGACCGAGGTTGTTGTCGACGAGGTTGCGCTCGCGGAGGAGTCAGTCCCCGAGGGGTAACTTCCGCATCCTCAACTGCTTCAACAAAGCCCCGTCTCCCTCAGGGGTGACGGGGCTTCGTTGTTGGTCTCTTCGCTCACCACATCGTGTTCAGCCTCGCGAGGCCATTGCGATGACGCTACGGGCGCAGTGTCGGGAAGTGACAGGCCACTTGGTGCCGGGGTGCGATTTCCCGCAGCTCGGGGACCTCTGACGCGCACCGCTCTTGGGCGCTGGGGCAGCGGGTCCGGAAGCGGCAGCCTGAGGGCGGGTTGATCGGGCTCGGGGGCTCACCAGTCAGTGTGACGTGGGACGTGGCCTTTTCAGGGTCTGGCTCGACCACTGCAGAAAGCAGCGCCTGCGTATAGGGATGCGCTGGAAGTGCGTAGAGGTCGTCAGACGGGGCCACTTCGCAAAGACGACCGAGGTACATCACGGCCACGCGATCGCTGACGTTCTTCACGACGGCTAGGTCGTGGGCGATGAAGACGAGGGTCAGTCCGTACTTGGCCTTGAGGTCCTCAACGAGATTGAGGATCTGCGCTTGGACCGAGACGTCAAGCGCCGAGACCATCTCGTCACAGATCAGCACCTTGGGCTTCATGACCAATGCGCGAGCAATACTGATTCGCTGGCATTGTCCACCGGAAAATTCCCGTGGATAGCGATCCCCTGCAACGTCTGGGTCAAGGCCCACTGCTTCGAGCATCTCTCGGACGGTGGCAGCCCGTTGGTCACCTGTCTCGGTCTTCCAGATGTCGATCGGTTCGGCGACGATATCGTTCACTCGTCGACGTGGATTCAGGGACGAGACAGGGTCTTGGAAGATCATCTGTATCGAGGTGCGGGCACGCCGCAACTCGCCTCGCCCGAGGCCCGTCAGCCGTTTTCCTGCAACCAGTACTTCACCCGACGTGGGCTCCTCGATGCGTACGATCGCTCGACCGGTGGTCGACTTGCCACAACCCGACTCTCCGACCAGTCCGAGGGTCTCACCTTCGTAGACATCGAAGGAGATCCCGGCGACAGCCTGAACGACCTGACGACCCTTCTTGAAGCTGACGGTCAGGTCCTTGACACTCAGCAGCGGTGCGGTCTCAGCCGACATCAGTTCTCTCCCTTGGCGGTGGTGATGGACCCAGCGTTACCGGTCTGGAGGGGATTCCAGCACGCGAAGAGGTGAGTGGGGTCTTCAGGGGCGGTGCGCAGTGGCGGCCTCTCGCTTCGGCACTGATCGGTTGCATACGTGCAACGAGGTGCGAACGCACATCCCGACGGGGGATTGATGAGGTCCGGTGGCCGACCATCGATGGCGATCAGCCTCGTGTGGCTCGGCTGGGAGATCCGAGGGGTCGAACGAAGGAGTGCCTGCGTGTAGGGCATGGCCATGCTCGCAAACAGTCGCTTAGTGGAGGCCATCTCAACGATATGGCCTGCATACATCACAGCGATTCGATCGGTCCGTGTGGCTACCACTCCGAGGTCGTGAGTGACCAAGATCACCGCCATTTGACGGGCCGACTGCAGCGACGAGAGAAGGTCGAGAATCTGGGCTTGGACCGTTACGTCGAGGCCGGTAGTGGGTTCGTCTGCCAGCAGTAGTCGGGGCGAGCAAGCCAGGGCGATGGCAATCGTCACCCGTTGGCGCATGCCGCCGGAGAGCTGGAACGGATAGGCGCGCACTCTCTCGGCGGGGGAGGGGATTCCAACCTGACTGAGCAGTGAGATGGCCGTTGCCTTGGCCTCTGCCCGGTCCATTGAGGTGTGGAGACGGAGTGACTCAGTAATCTGGCGCTGAATCCGCACGACCGGGTTGAGGGAGGTCATGGGGTCCTGGAACACCATGGCGATCTTGGCGCCCCAGATTTCTCGGAGCGTTGCTTCTTGTGCGCCGACGATCTCGGTCTCTTCAAACAGGATTGAGCCGGTCTGAGTCGTGTTGGAGCGGGGCAGCAGTCCCATGACCGATCGGGCGAGCACGGTCTTGCCCGAACCTGATTCTCCGACGATGCCAAGGGTCTCGCCGCGTCCGAGCTCGAAAGAAACACCGTCGACAGCAGTCAGCGATCCTCGCGGGGTCGAGAAGGTGGTGCGGAGGTCCTTGACCCTCAGCAGGGGCCCCGAGAGCTCTTCGGTCGAAGGGAACGCGATTGAGGACTGCTCATTACTCACAGCTTGGACTCCTGGGCGTCGAAGGACTGACGGAGGGCGTCGCCCACAAGGTTGAGGGCAACCAGGAAAAGGAACATCGCCATAGAGGGGAAGAGTGCAAGCCACGGGTTATCGCTCAAGTAGGTCCTCGACTCGTTGATCATGTTGCCCCACGATGCCGTCGGAGCCGGCACGCTGAGGCCCAAGAAGGCGAGCGCGCCTTCGAGGATGATGACGGTCGCCACGCCGATGAGGAAGTACGAGATGATGGTGGGGAGCACATTTGGGAGCAGCTCGCGACTCAGGATTCGAGTATCGGTGGCCCCCTGCGCCTTCGCAGCGGTCACAAACTCTCGCGTCGCGTAGGACAGGGTGGCTGCTCGGATGACCCGGTAGACCAATGGGGTACTGGCGACGCCGACGATAATCGTGATCTTCCAGATGTCGTGACCCCAGAAGGCCACGATGGCGATCACGGCGACCAGCGCAGGGAACGCGAGCATCACGTAGGACGCAGCTGAGACCAGCGTGTCGACGGCACCACGACGGTACGCGGCGATCATGCCGAGGGTGCCACCAATGCTCATTCCGAGGCCCATAGCGCCGAATCCAACGATCAGCGAGACCCGTGCCCCATAGATGACCCGGCTAAGGATGTCGCGCCCGAGATCGTCGGTTCCAAAGAGGTGGGACCACGAAGGACTGGAGTTGATCAGCGAGAAGTCCCCGTTGTTGGGATCGTCGAGTCCGATCCATGAGGCCACGATGGCGAGCAGGAACACGACACCGATCCAGCAGATCGAGATCCAAAAGATCGTCCCGAGCGCCTTCCTCATTCTCTTTTTGGGTGCGCGGGAAACCCCGACGCTGGACTCGGTTGCCGCTGATGAAACGGCATCGGTGGTGCTACTCACGGGCAATCCTCGGGTCGACGATGGTGAACAGGAAGTCGATGATGAAGTTGAGGACGACGACGACGACAGCCACAAACAGGGTGACACCCTGAACGGCGAGGTAGTCAACCTGCTGGATTGAGTTGACCAGCGCATAACCGAGACCCGGAATGGCCAGAAGGAACTCGACCACGAAGGCCCCGGCCACGAGGCCGCCGATGTTCAGTCCTGCGGCTGCAAGTAGTGAGAGCGAGGAGGGCCGAAGGGCATGCCGCCACATGATGTAGCGATTCGACAGCCCTTTCGAGCGCGCCATGACAATGAACTCCTCTTGGAGGGTGGTGATCAGGTCACCACGCAACAGCCGGAAGTAGATAACGACCGACCCGATGGCCAGGACGAGGCTGGGCAGGATCATGGTGTGGAGGTTGCTGATCGGATCCTGGGAGAACGGAACGTAGCTGCCGGGTCCAGGGAACACGTGGAAGTGGATCGAGAAGATCAGCACAGCGAACACGATGATGATGAATGGGGGCAGCGCCAGCAATGCGAAGCTGGTTGTTGTCGACACTCGGTCGAGCAAGCCGTTGGGCTTCTTTGCTGAGGCGATGGCCAAGGGGATCGACACAGACAGAGCCACGACCTGAGAGATCACGATCAACTCGAGGTCAATCGGGAACGCATTGGCCAATGTGTTGGTGACGGTCTGATGGGTGATGAACGATTGCCCAAGATTGCCGTGGAAAATATTGCCGAGCCACAGAAAATATTGTGACCAGATCGGCTTGTTGAGCCCCAGTTGCTGCATCAGGACGGCACGGTTGTGGGCCGTGTTGTTGGGACCGAGGATGGTCGTCGTCGGATCACCCGGGAGTAGGTGTACGAGCATGAAGATGCCGAGCGACACCAGCAACAAAATGCCCATGAGAGCAAGCAGCCTCTTGAGCAAGAACTTCGCCATGTTGTTATGCCCCCTCAACGCTGCGTGATTCTTGGATAGTAGGACATGCGGGACGACTTCACACCCCTATGACGCGACACATCGTCGGTACACCCGTGTCTCAGTATCATCCTCACCGTGAGCATTGACATCGAACAGGCCGAGCAGTCGGTCCAATCCGACCCATGGGAGTCTTGGCGAGAACTCAGGGTGACGCCGCTCTCAGGAGTGACGGCTGGCATCGCCATGGCGGTGACTGCCATAGTCGTGCTGGTCGGTGTGTGGCTGAGGTTTGCGACGACGTCGCTGCTCTGGCTCGACGAAGCTCTCTCCGTCAACATCGCGAAGTTGCCAATCGGTCAGATTCCCGGCGCACTTCAGCGCGACGGTGCGCCTCCGCTGTATTACGTGCTGCTCCATTGGTGGATGCAGGTCTTCGGGGAATCCGATCTCGCCGTGCGGTCTCTGTCAGGAGTGTGTTCACTATTGACGCTGGTCGGACTCTTCTTCGTGGTCCGACGCATTTGGGGACTTGAGCCAGCAGTGATCGCGAGTGGCATTTTCGCGGCATCTGCGTTCGCCACGTATTACGCCACCGAAGCTCGGATGTACGCCCTTGTGATGTTGCTGGTGGTCGTCCTGGGTTGGATGCTCACGCTCCTCATGGAACGGCCCACGGTGATCCGAACCCTGGGGCTGTCCGTGAGCGCGGCGGCGCTCCTGTACACGCACTACTGGAGCTTCTTTTTGTGTGGGGCTCTCGGTGCGTGGTTCGTAGTGATGGTGGTGGTCGGTGGTCAACACCGTCGTCAGGGCTTCGTGGGCCTATGCGGCCTCGGCCTGGCGGGCCTCACATTTCTTCCCTGGCTGAACATCTTCTCGTTCCAGTCCGCACACACCGGTACCCCCTGGGCCAGGGTGCCCGATCTTCAGATCATCGTGACGGGGATCCTCCATTTCTATGACAACCAAGGAGCATTGCCCACGGCTGCGGGTCCCAGTCTCTCGCTGCTCGAGTTGCTCACCGTGGCCCTCGTGGTCTTGGCCATCTTCGGGATCCCGAAGAATCGGCGCCGTATCGTGATTGATCTGGCCGGCCGCCCGAAGGGTCGGTTTCTCGCCTGGATCGTGTTCGGCACCCTGGTGCTTGGCATCATCGGAGCTCATCTCTCGAAGAGCACCTTCGTCCCCCGCTATGCCTCTGTCATCTTCGTGCCGCTCGTGGTGCTCATGGCGGTGGGAACTCAAGCGATCGGAGCCCGATGGGTGCGTCTCGGAGTCATCACCGTCCTTGCCGCAGCGCTTCTCACCCAAGGACTCGAGTGGCGGACGACCCAGCGGTCCCAAGCTGCGCAGATCGTGGCCGTCCTGTCCAAGGAGTCGAAGCCCGGCGATTTTGTGTTGTTCTGTCCGGACCAGCTCGGTCCTGCCGTGATGCGAGAGATTCCAGCGTCGTCAGGCCTGACGGCCCTTTCCTATCCTCGGCTCGATAACCCTCGGTTCATCAACTGGGTGGACTACCTCGCCGCCATCCGTTCGACGAGTCCTGCTCGATTCGTCAAGGACATCGCTCATCGAGTGGATGGCCACAGCGTGTGGTTGGTGTGGTCCACGGGTTATGGCCCGTACCAGAGCACCTGTTCATTCGTGGCGTCCACCTTCCTCGGACGCCCGAGATGGGGCGGACATCAGTGGGTGAACGCTCACCCCTATGAGTATTTCCAGTCCATGAACCTCACGCAGTTCAATCCACCCTCTCCTCCGATCCCGCAGAAGAAGAAGATCGCTCCGTGAGCGCAGCGTCCGGGCGGCCGTCACTCAGTGCGTCGCTTCGGGCGACGGCTCCTGCTTGGTTGGCTTCTCGGGCCCTCGTTCTGGGCGCGTATCTCGTGGCGTCTCAGGCGGTGGCGCATGGGTGGATCCACAAGGCCACTGCTCAGTCGAGAATTGATCAAGGCCTGCTCGGCTGGGACGCCGGTTGGTACCGAGCCATCGCCGGCCATGGGTACCTTCCCCTCGGTCGAGAGTCCACGCGCTTCTTCCCGCTGTGGCCGGAGATGGTTCGAGGGGTCCACCTCCTTGGCGTGCCGACGTCCTGGGCGCTTGTTGGAGGGGCGAGCCTCCTGTGGTGGGCAGCGTTGATTGCCATTGACCAATTGGGAGCCTCCTTGGCCTTCGATGCCCGGCGGAGGACCACAGCAATCTGGCTGTTGTGTCTTGTGCCCGGTGCCGTTGCCACGGTGCTGGGCTATTCCGAGCCGCTCTTGGTCGTGCTCGTCGCTGCGGCTTTGGCTGTCGTGTACCGACCGGCCGGGCGGTCGTCGCCGAGCACCGGAGCTTGGCTAGTGATTGCCGTCCTCGGTGCGCTCGCCGGTGCCACCCGTCCGGTGGGCGTCCTCCTTGTCATCCCAATTGCCATTGAGGCGTGGCGGCGGCGAAGCACGGGTGTCGCAATGGTGGCCTCGATCGTTGCGTTGTGCAGTCCGTTGCTCGGTGCTGGCGCCTACCTCCTGTGGGTGCGATCCGCATTTGGCGACGCGTTGGCTCCGCTGAAAGTGCAGACCGAGGCTGGGCACCACGGGAGCCTGACCAATCCGATCACTGGAGTCCTCCATGGGGTGTCCTTGGCCGCCCACGGCCACCTTGGTGCGCTCCTCCATCTTCCGTGGGTGGCGGTGGCGCTGGTGGCCGTCGCGCTTGGAGTTCGGAAACTTCCGCTGTCGGCAACGGTCTATGCGGTCGGGATCTTGGCCTTGGCGCTGGGAGGACAAAACCTCGACAGTTTCGAGCGCTACCTGTTGGCCGTTCCCACCCTGTTTCTCGTGGCGGCGGGTTGGCTCGGCCGCAGAACGGTTCGGATCGGTGTCTTGTTGGTCTTGGCTGCGGGCTTGGCGTTGACGAGCGTGCTGGTCTTTGCTGACTATCTCGTTCCATGAGATGGTTCCCGGAATCATCCGAGCCTCGGCACTAAGGTCTCTTCGGACGTCATCAGCGAGGATTCACCCATGGACCGCCCCCAAGGCCTACCAATTGCAATCATCGGCGCAGGGCCGGCGGGACTGACTGCCGCCTATGAGCTAGTCAAGCGCGGAGACAAGGTCATTGTCTTCGAGGCCGACAAGGTGGTCGGAGGGATCAGCCGGACTGTCGAACGAGATGGCTGGCGGTTCGACATTGGAGGCCATCGCTTCTTCACCAAGGTGCAGCCAGTCGAGGATCTCTGGCATGAGATCCTGCCCGACGAGGACTTCCTGCTCCGTCCCCGGATGAGTCGGATTTTCTACGACGGCAAGTATTACGACTACCCGTTGAAGGCGTCGAATGCGTTGCGCAACATGGGGATCCTCGAGGCCATCCGCAGCGTGCTTTCGTATGCGTGGGCCCAGATTCGCCCACCCAAGGATCAGTCGAATTACGAGAACTGGCTCGTAGCTCGCTTTGGGTGGCGCCTCTATCGGCGGTTCTTCAAGACCTACACCGAGAAAGTCTGGGGCGTTCCCGTGAAGGACATGCCGGCCGACTGGGCGGCACAGCGCGTGAAGGGTCTATCTCTTGGCAATGCCATCATCAACGCCCTGACACCCAAGCGGAAGCAGACGGACATCACCAGCCTCATTGAGGAGTTCCAGTACCCAAAGTACGGGCCGGGGATGATGTGGGAGCGCTGTCAGCAACTGGTGGAGGCCGCCGGAGGAACCGTCGCCATGAGGACGCGCGTGGTCGCCATCAACGTGACCGAGGGGATGGCGACCTCGGTGACGGTGGTCGGGCCGGACGGCCAAGAGGTTGACCATGAGGTGGCCCATGTGATCTCGACGATGCCTATGAATCACCTTGTTCGTGCCTTCGCCCCGGCTCCTCCGCCTCCTGTGCTCGCAGCCGGGGATGATCTGCATTACCGCGACTTTCTGACCGTTGCCTTGGTCATCCCGGAAGACAAGGGCTTTCCGGACAACTGGATCTACATCCACGCATCCGAGGTCGAGGTCGGCCGAATCCAGAACTTCGGATCCTGGTCGCCCTTTATGGTCAAGGACGGCCGCACGTGCCTGGGTCTCGAGTACTTCGTCTTTGAGGACGATCACATCTGGTCGATGTCGGACGAGGAACTGATAGCCCTCGGGTCGAAAGAGCTTGAGACGCTCGGACTCGTCCGAGCCGAGGATGTCGAAATGGGCTACGTGATGCGTATCCCGAAGGCGTATCCCTACTACGACTTCGAGTACAAGGACAATGTGGCCACGATCTGTGCGTGGATCGATGCCGAAGCTCCCAACGTCCATCTCGTTGGCCGCAACGGCATGCACAAGTACAACAACCAGGACCACTCGATGTACACAGCGATGCTGACCGTCGAAAACCTGCACGGTGCCAACCACGACATCTGGGCGGTCAATGTGGAAGAGGAATACCACGAGACTGCCTCGGGCCCATCGACTGGAGGAACTGGTCGCGACGCTCCGATCCTTCCTCGGCGCGACAGCACCACGGGTCACTAGGCCCATGAGCGAAGTCCAAGTGGGGCCGCAGCTGTGGGGGAGCGACGCCGACCATGTCTGACGCCGACACGCCGTCACACTCGCAAGTCGATGGAGATTCCGAGTCCCCATCGGCTCTTGAGGCGCTCGAGGCGGCGGCAGAAGGACTGGTGGGCAGCATCGCTCTGTCACCCGGTGGTCCCACTCCGTCTCTCGGTGGAGAGTTGCTGCTTCCTGGCGGGACAACGCAGGAGCAGGTGGGGTCCGACTCTGTCCGTTCAGGGATCCTCCAGGCGGGCCCGCTGGCATTGGCCGGTGTCTTCGCCAATGGCATCAACGTCGTGGTCACGGTGTTGGTGGCTCGGGCTCTCACGACGCGCGACTATGGGCTGCTGAATCAGCTGACCGGAATCTTCCTGATCATCTCAATGCCCGGATCAGCGATCATCGTGGCCATCGTCCGCCGTGTGACGATGTGGACTACGGCGGGCGATGCAAATCGGGTGCGTGACTGGGCTCGGCGGCTCCATACTCAGGGCACCTTGGTGACCGCAGCGTTCTTCGTGGTGATGGTCATCGCCGGCGAGTGGGTGGCTTCGCTGCTCAACCAACCCAATGCCGTCGGCGTCGTGGCCATCGTGGGGGCCGGAGCAGTGTGGATCCTTCTCTCCATCGATCGTGGGCTCCTGCAGGCCCACCGTGATTATCGGACGCTGGCCGTGAACCTGGTGGTTGAGGGAGGAGCACGGACGATCGGCATCATTGGGTTCGTGGCGCTGGGAACCGGTGCCTCGGGGATCGCAGTGGGCGTCCTGTTGGCAGAGATCGTGACAGCCGTCCAGGCAAGGGTGTCGGCTGATCGGGCCTGGGACCATGAACTCGGGGAGGGCGCACCGCAGAGTCCACTCAGCCGCGCTGCCAAGCGGGTCCAGCATCCGATTGTGGCGGGCCGTGTCTGGTTGCACCATCTCAAGAGCGACCCCCGCATGGTGGCGCCCCGAGGACTCAAGGTTGAGATGATCCTTGACCTCACGGTGGCCCTCAGCGTGCTTGCCATGCTTGCCGTGCTTCAGAATGTCGATGTGATCGTCCTCGGTCGCGACAATCCTGGGATGAGTGGTTCGTATGCAGCGGTCTCGGTGGCGTCCAAGGCCATCGTCTACGGAGCCGTGGTCCTCGGAAGCTATCTCCTGCCGGAAGCCGCTATCCGTTGGCGACAGGGGAGCCACGCACTGCGTCAGGCGGCGGTGGCATTGTTGCTGCTCAGTGTCCCTGCGGGTCTTCTATTGATCGTCTCTGAGTTCTTCCCCTCGTTGCTGCTGCGACTGGTGTTCTCGCCGCGCTATCTCGGCGCTCAAGAGGCCTTCGCTCCGCTCGTGGTGGCCATGGTGTGCCTGAGCTTCACGGTGATCTTGACCATGTACCTTTTGGCGATCGGATGGCGCTGGATCTCACTGCTGCTGCTCGTCGGGGCAGTAAGTGCCACTGTCGCTGTGGTGATCGCGCATGGGAGTCCAGTGACGACCGCCCGCAATGACCTGATCGTCCAAGTCGTCTTACTTGGTGTGGTGATTGCGAGCTTCGTGACCCTTCACCGAAAGAAGCGACCGGTCATCTCTCCCTGATCGGCGCCCGTCCTACTATCCTCGGCGTTTCACCTGAGCATCCGGAGATGGCGGACAACCGTGGAAGATCGTGGCAGCACCGACAGCCCTGAGGATCGGTTCGTCAGTACCGGTCCTGGTCGGTTGGCGGAGATTGCCTCTGGCTCCGGCATTGAACGAATCCACATGGTGGCCTGGCGGGATCTTGATGATCCAGAGGCTGGAGGATCTGAGCTGCACGCCCATGAGATCGCTAAGCGATGGGCGGCTGCTGGAATCGAGGTGACCCAGCGCACGTCTGGGATCGCCGGCCAAGGTTCGTCGGTGCAACGCAGTGGATACCGCGCCGAACGTCGCAGTGGACGCTACGGAGTGTTCCCCTCGGTGATCGGTGGAGGGCTGTCGACCCGTCGAGACCCGGGTTCGGCCATGGTCGAGATCTGGAACGGGATGCCCTTTTTCAGTCCAGTGTGGTTCCGGGGACCTCGCATCACAGTGCTGCACCATGTGCACGACGAGATGTGGCAAATGACGCTGCCCGGACTGCTCGGATCCCTCGGCGACACCATCGAACGTCGATTGGCTCCACCCTTCTACCGTCGAGAGCGAATCGTGACCTTGTCGGCATCATCACGCGACGAGATCGTTGATCGACTTCGCCTTTCGGCTGATCATGTCGTGGTTGCTCCACCTGGGATCTCGAGTCGATACCGACCCGGCTCGAACCGCCATGATCGCCCACTTGTCGTGGCCGTCGGGCGCCTTGTCCCGGTCAAACGAGTCGACCTGCTCATCAAGGAATTGGCGCAAGTCCGCCGCCGGGTGCCTGACCTCGAAGCGGTGATCATCGGCGAGGGCTATGAGCGGCCTGCTCTTGAGGCACTTCGACGCTCGCTGGGTGCCGACACGTGGTTGTCAATGCCCGGATTCGTCGAGGAAGACAAATTGATTTCGTGGTATCAACAGGCTTGGGTCGTCGCGTCAGCTTCACTGCGCGAGGGCTGGGGTATGACGCTTACGGAAGCGGCAGCGTGCGCCACGCCGAGTGTGGCCACCAATATTGCCGGCCATCGTGATGCAGTCAGCCACTACCACTCAGGGATCCTCGTCGATGATGTGAGTTCCCTTTCGACTGGGATCATCGAGGTTCTCACCGATGAACGACTCCGAAGGACGCTCCAGGACGGTGCGCTTTCGTGGGCTGAACACTTCTCTTGGGACGCGACAGCGCAAACGGCGCTCGAGCAGTTGGCCATCTCGTCGAAGCGCTAGTCGTCCGTGTTGTCCTCAGGCAGCGATTCGTCTGTCGACGTGGCCTCGACGGATGGGTCCTGAGTTTCGGCGTATCGAGCATCGCCCCGTGCCTGTGGAGGCGAGTCACCAAGAGCCCCGATGACACCGTCGGCCCCCACAAGCACGATGGCCACCCACATCAGCGCACCGGCAGAGGTGAAGTGGCTCGGCCAGTCGCCGGGACCGAAGTGCTCAATGGACTGAAGGCGGATCACGTTCACCACGGCTGCCACAAAGAAGCCGATCGCAACCAGGCCAGGGAGAGCTCGAAGGTGACGCACCGCAAGGCACAGCGCCACTGAGGTCCCAACCACGAGGGCGCAGAGTGCAGTCGACACCGCAGCAGCCAAACCGCCAGCGAACAGCGCAGCGAGGACGATGACGATCCAGGACGGTCGTCGGATCGATGGTGTGATTGGAGAGATCAACACCGGGGGCTCCGGGGGCGACACCAGGAGGGGGAGCACGAGGTCACCTGATCCGAGTGAATCCCGATCTCGGGTGGGAACACTGTCGGCGTGAGCCCGGCGCAACGATTGGATCTGCTGGCGGGTCAACGGTCGCTCGACTGCCTCATTGTCTTGGCTTTCGCTTCGGGTTGTTTCAGCCTGGACATCGGCCGATCGGCGGCGCCGACGACGGGGAACCGCCACCAGCACGAGGCACGCACATGAGGCGACCGCGGAGAGTGCCAGTGCGATATTCATCGAGGACTGCGGTGTCCATCGAAGATCGATGCGGACCGAGGTGGGTGGATGTCCGGGCGAGGAGTCGGCACCAAGCGCAGAGAGGTTGGCCTTCGTCACATGCCATCCATTGGCATAGCCATCGATGAGCTCTGGAGTGCCGAGGTCAATCTTCCGCCCGGGTCGACCATGGGGGTCGAGCACGGTGGCGGTGGCGGTCCATCCGGTGTTGATGCTCTCCCCAAGCACCACCTCGAAGGGACCGGTGACCTGATGGGCGGTGATCGTGCCGGTCGTGGTGTCGAGATGCGTGGTGCTGGTTGGTGCGAATCCAGCGGTCGTGGCTGGGATTAATCCGGCCACCGGGGCCGGCCCGGCCGCTCCTCCGGGTGCTGAATCGAGGGTCACCTGGTCGAGGTTCCATCCGGTGGTGGGTTGATGACCAAGAGCGGTCGAGATCACATGGCGACCAGCAGTGAGGTCAATGCCGCCGATCGAGTTACCGCACGGCTCGATCGTGAGCGGACGGAGGCGAACAGCATCAGTGGTGGACCCTGAGATAGCTAGGTCGATTGGGGCTCCATCGATGGAGAGAAGATCAGAGCGACAATTGGAAGGGACGGCCGATGGGATCGTTGGTGCGATCGTTCCCGGCAGCCCAACTTCGGCGATACCGATTGGACGATCGAGTGGGATGGTGGTGTTGAAACTGGCCGACGAGACCTTACGGAACGTGGGGAACGTCAGACGAACCTGACGCCCAGTAAGTGGTGGATTGACGGCGAGAGACACAGCCACCGTTGCCCCAGGGGTCTTCTGATCTGCCACCGGAGGAATGGTCAGCGTCCGGCTGCCCTGTTCAGTGAGGATGGTCACGGAGGTCGGCACCGAATGGCGACCATCGTTGACGATCGTGATGGGCAGCTGCGAGATCGTGGTTGGTTGGGCAAGGTTGTACTGGAGCCAAGAGTCCTTGGCCCTCGCAGTGGCGAACCCGGGTTGCCAGTAGGTCGACGGATCGTGGTCGAGGGTCGTCGAGGCTCGATTGGAGAGCGATCCTGGTAGCCGTCCGCTCGAATAGGCGTCGACCTGTCCAGCCGTCCCGGCAGGCCGACCGATCAGTCGGTCGATCTGATCATCGGGGATCAGCGTGGACAGAGTGGCAGCGCCTGAGAGTGTGAAGCGACGCGCCGTAGGAATTGTTACCAAGCGCTCAATGGTGGGTTCTGCGTCAAACCTGGTCGGATACGGGCTGGACCTCCACCGGGTCATCGAAAGCGTCAAGCGGTTGGCGATTGAGGCGCTCCCGATAGAGCGAGTCAGATCTGTGGGCATGGTGAGGACCTCGGTCACGGTGTGACCGGGGATCTGCACCTCGGCGAATCCGACTTCGGCAGCGGCAGAGCCACGGGCCTTGTCGTTACTGGTATGCAAGATGGTGATCTTGAGGCTACGGAAGGATCGACTCGGAAAGTTGACCGATTGTCCAGTGGAAGCTCTCGATATTGCGGTGAGATCAACCTTCTCGATAGGCCCACCGTCGAAGGAGAGTCCCACCTTGGTGATCCACCGCGAGACCGATCCGTTCTGCGGCTGAACAAGACGTATGTGATCCGTCGTCACCGGCTGAGCGAATGCGACACGCCACCACTGTCCACGCGGATTGGCGAAGATCCCGGTTCTCCATGCAGTGTCAAAATTTCCATCGAGGGCGCTGAAGGCGCGATCTTCAGGGATGAACGAGAAGGGGGATCCGTAGCTGCTGGCACTCACACTCGTCGCTCCCAGGTACGTTGCCATCGTCTTGGCGCTCAGACGTGCAGCCGGGAACAGTTCGATGGGGGCATCGGTCGGGTCCGTCCGACGGGGGTCCTCTGTTGCAGTCTCCGTCGCCCCGGCTGTCGAGGAGATCGTGTCCCAGCGAAATCCCTGCTTGCGATTCGAATCAGTGATGACGAGAGCGGCGCCATTGGACGCCAGTGCGTGGAGCCGTGCCTTTTCGTTGGCGAGTGTTCCCGAATAGAACACAGAGCTATTGGTGTCGAGTAGTCCTGTGGGGGCGAGATTGACGAGACCCGTACCATCCCCAGCCACCACCAGCGCCCCAGCGGAGGACTCCGTGCGAAGCAGTGGTCGAGGGGCAGTGACTCCGTAAACGGCCAGCTTCGGGAGTTTGCGATTCGGATCAGGAGCTGCAAGATCCTGTTCGTCGAGCGTCGAGAACATGGATCGATTGACCGACGGCTTACCGAAGTTGACCGGGCCGGTCAACCCAGTCGGCGTTGGGGAGAGCAATGAGGCGACAGTGAGTGGATGGGGCTGACCGAAATGCTCGTACTGCGTGTCGTACTCGACGAGCAGGTTTCCGACGCTCATGAGTCTGGCGATCGGAGCGAATGATGCGGGGTTTGCGGTGGCCTGTTGGATCGGATCATCGAGGGCATAGAGCATGTCTGCAGTCGCCATCGAACCCATCACCTGCTGCTCGTGGATCAGGAATGGCCTCGTCAGGAAGGCGGGCTGAGGGGCATCGACGGTGTTGCCCCATCGGAACGAGGCGAAGTCATTGCCGGGGATGGCCATCACCCGAGTCCCGGGATTCACGCTATTGAGATACCCGATGGCCGCCTGCTCTGACCGAGGGAGGTGATCGGGTTGAGAGAAATTGTTGGCGATGGTGTCGCCTCGGGCAATCGGAGCGGCGTTCGCCAGGATGATCACGATGCAGAGCAGGGCAACGGGCACCGAAACTCTTGGAAACCTCCGCCACAGCGCGCAGAGGCCTGCCCCGAGCAGGACGGCGAGTCCGAGGATCACCAGAGGAGTGGCTCGATCGGTCGAGCGCATGGCGAGACCGGCAGTCGTAGTGGTCATGAAGGTCTTGAGCAGTCCACCGAAGGGTGTCGGGCTGTCGTAGGGGTGTGCCCCCACGGACCACATCATGCCGACAACAATCAGGAGGATGAAGTACGCACGGAGCCTCCAGCGAAAGAAGGCAGCGGCAACCAGCGCAAGCAACGGCGGCCCGTAGGACAGGATCAGCGCGTGGAGATGCTGGGTGTAGACCACCGAGGACTCGGTCCATGGTCCAAGGCGGTCGAAACCGTAGAAGTACCAATAGCCGAGTCCCCGAATAATCTCGGCGGCACTCGAGCTGCCTGAGGTGGCGGAGACGGTCTCGGTGTACTTGAGGACGTTTACGCCGTAGCCGGCTTCGATGGCGAGACCGACGATCCACCAGATGCTGACCGCCACTGTCAGCACACCGATCTGCGCGGTGGTGATGAGTGCCCGCCGAAGAGAGACCGAGCGTTGGACGCAAAGAGCAAACAGAATCCACAGGACGGGAGCGAGACCCACGTAGATGATCGAGGAGGCGTTGATCGAGCTGACCGTGAGAACGACGAGAGCAAAGAGTGCGGGGTAGCGCCAGCCGCCACGACGCAGCGCCAGCATGGTGAAGGCGAGCAACCACGGAAGGCCAGCCCACGGCAAGAGAATGACCGAGATACGACCGGCGTACTGGAGGAGATACGGCGACAGCATGTAGAGGAGGCCCGCGACGAGGGCTGCTGGTCCGGTGAGGTTGATTCGACGGCAGAGGTAGGCGACACCGGTGCCGGCGGCGAAGAGGATTGATCCCAGCCAGAGCCGCTGGGCCACCCAGAGTGGGACCTGAGCGGCATGAAGTCCCCAGAAGAACGGGCCCATGGGGAAGAGATAGCCGACGTACTCGTGGGTGACGGTGCCAGCCCCGACGGTCGTATCCCACATTGAAGCCACCTGTGGGACGAATCGGCCAGGATTGAGATACAAGTAGGTCTTCGTATCCGGAGTACTGACACCCCGTCGCGTCAGCAGGAGCGGAAGATACGCCGAGAGGGTCAAGATGAGAACCTCAACGGCCAACCACGTCCGACCGGGCCAGCGGCGACTCTCGCTTCGTGCCGTCGCTGTCGCGTGGTCAGTGTCGGTGTCGGCGGGAAGGGTGGTCATGATCAGCTCGGCAGCCCCAGTGATCGAGACCGGTGTCCCCGGAGATCCATGGCGTGCCGCTGTAGTGTAAGTCACGCACCCGGAACCGAACAGAGGGGCCGCGCTGAGGGCTCGGGAGGCCCTGACGATGTCTGAGAACGCACGTTTGACCGGTGAGCGACCCCAGCAGGGCGTCACTCCTGATTCGCTGCTGACCCTCCACGCCGCTGGCTATCGAGCCGTTCGAGAGAAGTTGGGGCCTGGTCCGCTGCTCGATGTTGGCTGTGGACAAGGATTCGAGTCGATCACACTTGCTGCACCGGATCGACCAGTGATCGGTGTGGACTACTCCGCGGACGCCGTGGAATTCGCCCGCAGCAAATTTGGTGGTGAATCCTTCGAGGTGGCGCAGATGGATGCGTTCAAGCTCGGCTTTTCCGCAGGGTCATTCCAGTCGGTGTGCTCGTCTCACTTGATCGAGCACTTCCATGAACCGGCCCTCCATGTGGCCGAGATGGCTCGAGTCGTCGCCGATGACGGCGCCGTCTATGTGCTGACTCCGAATGAGCCAGCAGACTTTGAAAACCCCTTCCACCTCCACCTGTTCGATGCTGCGGAGCTGCGCACCATGCTCGAAGAGCATTTCGAAGAGGTCTGGCTGGGCGGAGTAGATGCCGTCGATTGGGTGAAGGCGGACTTTGCCGAGCGCCGGGCGAAGGCTCGGAAGGTCCTGGCTTTCGATGTGTTCGACCTGCGTCACAAAATCCCTCAGTCGTGGTACGTGGCGGCCTATACCCGATTGCTGCCGATCGCCTACAAGTTGATTGCTCGGGGCGACTCCGGTGGCACCAAGGGCATCACCATCGACGACTGGTCGGTCACTGAACAGATCGATGAGACCACGCTGGTGCTCTTTGCGGTGGCACGCAAGCCTCGTCGTCGCTGATGTTCAGCATCGGCCTCACGGGTGGCATTGGGTCAGGCAAGTCGGCAGTCGCTGACCTGCTGGTGGAGCGCGGAGCGTGGCTGATCGATGCAGACGAAGTGGCAAGGGCCGTAGTTGTCCCGGGAGGACCGGCCTATGGGCCATTGGTAGAACGGTTCGGATCAGGCATACTTTCGGCCGATCTGACCATCGATCGTCAGGCGCTCGCCGACGTTGCCTTTGCAGACGAAGCATCAGTGGCAGCCCTGAACGCCATCACGCATCCAGCTATTGGGATTGAGATGATCGAGCGACAACGCGCATTGGCTGAAACCGACGCCTTGGTCGTCTTGGCGATCCCGTTGCTTCGTCCGATCCATCGAGAGACGATGGTCATTGATCAAGTTGTGGTGGTCGACTGCCCCATTGAGGTCGCAGTGGAGCGCCTGATCCGCTATCGAGCATTCCCTGAAGCTGATGCCCGAGCTCGCATCGCCGCCCAGATCTCCCGAGAGGAGCGAGTGGCCGAAGCTGATTACGTGCTGGTAAACGAAGCGGGACTCGATGAGCTGGGCGTGGCCGTTGATGCACTGTGGTCGTGGATCGACGACGTCCGATCTCATGGCTGATCACCACGGTCGTCGAGGGTGACGGACTTCAAAGTTGTCTCGCCCTTCAGTCCGGCCGGCGACCAGCCGGCAGCCATCGAGCAACTCGCTGAGGGCGTGGCTGATGGACTCCGTTTTCAGACGCTCGAGGGCATCACCGGGAGTGGCAAGACCGCCACGATCGCCTGGATGATTGAGCGGGCGCAGCGGCCGACGCTGATTATCGAACCAAACAAGTCGCTTGCTGCCCAACTGGCCTCTGAGTTACGGGAGATCCTGCCGGAGAACAGGGTTGAGTTCTTTGTCTCGTATTACGACTACTACCAGCCTGAGGCCTACATCGTCAGGACCGATACCTTCATCGAGAAGGACTCATCGATCAATGATGAGATCGACCGCCTGCGTCATGCTGCCACATCCTCCCTGCTGACTCGACGTGATGTGGTGGTGGTGGCGTCGGTGTCGTGTATCTACGGCCTCGGCAATCCCACCGAGTACCAAGATCGGGTTCTTTCCATGCGGGTTGGCGACGAGCTCGACCAACGCCAGATCCTTCGTCGTCTCGTGGACCTGCAATATCACCGCAATGACCTGACGCTTCTCCGGGGGGCCTTCCGGTCCAAAGGGGACACCATCGAGGTGCATCCGGCATACGAGGAGCATGGACTGCGGATTGAACTCTTCGGTGACATCATCGATCGGATTTCAGTATTCGACACCATGACCGGCGACGTGATCGGCAGTGAAGAGGAGGTCATCATTTTCGCCGCCACCCACTACGTGGCAGGTGAAGAGACCATGCAACGAGCCATCGTCGCCATCGAAGATGAACTTCGGGAACGACTCTCAACCTTCGAGTCGGAAGGCAAGCTTCTTGAGGCTCAACGTCTGCGGACTCGAACCGAGCATGATCTCGAGATGTTGGCCGAGACGGGCGTATGTGCCGGCGTGGAGAATTACAGCCGCCACTTCGATGGACGCTCTGCTGGAGAGCGCCCATTCACACTGATCGATTTCTTCCCGAGAGATCTCCTCGTCGTGATCGATGAGAGCCATGTGGCGGTCCCTCAGCTGAACGGCCAGTTCGCCGGAGACCGGTCTCGCAAGGAGGTCCTCGTAGACCATGGATTCCGGTTACCTTCGGCTGCGGACAATCGGCCATTGCGTTTTGAAGAATTCTTGGAGATCGTTCCGCAAGCGATCTTCGTCAGCGCCACACCAGGACCGTTCGAGATCGAACACTCTGACCAGGTGGTCGAACAGGTGATCAGGCCGACGGGACTGCTCGACCCTCTCGTCGAACTCCGTCCGACACGGGGACAGATCGACGACTTGCGTGCCGAGATCGACAAGGAGGTGGCACTCGGCGGTCGAGTGTTGGTCACCACGCTGACGAAGAAGATGTCCGAGGACCTGACTGCCTTCCTCGCAGAGAATGGCGTCAAGGTTGAGTACCTGCACTCCGATATCGACACGATCGAACGCATCGAGATCCTCAGGGATCTACGCCTCGGTCGCTTTGATGTGCTGATTGGAATCAACCTGCTCCGAGAAGGCCTCGATCTGCCTGAGGTCAGCCTCGTCGTGATCCTCGATGCGGACAAGGAAGGATTCTTGCGGTCACGTTCGGCGCTCATCCAGACCATGGGCCGAGCGGCGCGCAATGCGCGTGGACGGGTGATCCTCTATGCCGATTCGGTGACTGCCTCGATGGAGGTGGCCATTGGAACGACCCAGCGCCGTCGAGCGGTACAGGAGGCGTACAACGTCGAACACGGGATCGATCCGTCCACCGTGACAAAGGCCGTCACCGACATCCTCGGGCGGCTCCGATCGAACAGATCGGCGAAGATGAGCCGTGCGGGTGCCTCTTCTCGACGCCCGGGCGGCCGGATGGTCTCACCGGACACTCTCGCTGCCGACGATCCCGATCTGGTGCGAACCGCCGCCGAGGTCGAACGGCTCATGCTCGAAGCCGCTGATGCTCTGCGATTTGAGGAGGCGGCTCTGCTGCGCGATGAGTTGCACGCGCTGCGCTCCGAGGCGATCGCCGAATTCGGCGATGACGAGTTGGTTGAGATGCAGCCGTCACCGGGGGAACCCTAGGCAGCCTCCGCTAGCCTCCGGCTGTGGCCGACATCATCACGATTCGAGGAGCGAGGGAACACAATCTCAAGGATGTCTCGGTGACGTTGCCGAGAGAGAAGCTCATCGTCTTCACCGGCCTCTCGGGTTCGGGAAAGTCCTCTCTGGCATTCGACACGATCTACGCCGAGGGCCAACGCCGCTACGTCGAGTCTCTTTCGGCCTATGCCCGTCAGTTCCTCGGACAGATGGACAAGCCGGATGTTGATTTCATCGAAGGCCTGTCACCGGCCATCTCCATCGATCAGAAGTCCGCGTCACGCAACCCCCGATCGACCGTTGGGACGATCACTGAGGTCTATGACTACCTGCGACTGCTCTATGCCAGGGTAGGTCGGCCTCACTGCCCGTCGTGTGGTCGCTCAGTGGCCCGTCAGACCCCGCAGCAGATCGTGGACCGGGTCCTGACGATGACTGAGGGAACTCGGTTCTTGGTGCTCGCTCCAGTGGTCCGAGGGCGAAAGGGCGAGTACACCGGTCTGCTTGATGACCTCGCCACCCAGGGCTTCGCTCGCGTCCGACTCGACGGGGAGATGATCGAGCTCTCCGAGCGCAATGACCTTGTGCTCGCCCGCTACGAGCAGCACACCATTGAGGTTGTGGTCGATCGTCTTATCTTGCGATCAGGCATTCGTCAGCGGCTGACTGAGTCCATGGAGCAGGCGCTGGGCCTCGCTGGGGGCACGGCCGAAGTTCAGGCGGTCGACGAGGAAGGGGTCCCGGTTGGAGAGGCGCTGACCTTTTCCGAGCACCTCGCCTGCACGCATTGTGGAACCTCGTTTGAAGAGCCGGTGCCGAGGAGCTTCTCCTTCAACTCTCCCTATGGTGCCTGTTCTGACTGTGCCGGCCTTGGAACTCGATTCGAAGTAGATCCCGACCTGGTTGTCCCCGACGCCGGGCTGAGCCTCTCGGGTGGAGCGATCGCCCCGTGGGCGGGAGCGCGAAGCGCATACTTCGATACATTGCTCACCGGCGTCGCCGAGCTCGGCGGCTTTGAGCCGGAGACGGTCTGGAGTGACCTTCGGGCCAAGGACCGCAAGCTCGTGCTCTACGGGACCGGGAACAAGAAGGTCGATATCCGTTATCGCAACCGGTTCGGTCGATCCCGCTCCTACTCCTCAGCGTTTGAGGGCGTGATCCCTTGGCTCCAACGGCGCCATGGTGAGTCAGACTCCGACTGGAGCCGAGAGCAGATCGAGCAGTACATGCGCGAGGTGTCGTGTCGGTCGTGCGGAGGGGCTCGGCTGAAGCCAACCAGCCTCGCTGTCACCATCGATGGCCGAAGCATCGCAGAGGTCTGCGGGCTTTCTATTGCCGATGCCGTGAAGTTCTTCGAGACCATGGAGATCTCCGAGCGCGAACACCTGATTGCCGATCGCGTGACCAAAGAGATCCTCGAACGGATGCGCTTCTTGCTCGACGTTGGGTTGGATTACCTGTCGCTGTCCCGCGGTGCTGGGACCCTTTCGGGAGGAGAAGCCCAGCGCATCCGACTGGCGAGCCAGATCGGAAGTGGTCTCGTCGGTGTGCTCTACGTCCTCGACGAGCCGTCGATTGGCCTTCATCAGCGTGACAATCGCAGACTGATCACGACGCTTGAGCGCCTTCGGGATCTCGGCAACACCGTGATCGTGGTGGAGCACGATGAGGAGACAATCCTTGCGTCGGACTACTGCGTCGACGTCGGCCCTGGGGCAGGGGAGCACGGTGGGGAGATCGTTCATGCGGGTCCCGTGACGGGACGTAGTGGCTTGCTTAAGAACTCCGCATCAATCACGGGCCAATATCTTTCGGGTAAGCGCAAGATCCCCGTCCCTCAGCAGCGTCGAGAGCCCTCGGGTGACTCGCTGCGCATTCTCGGTGCCAGCGAGCACAACCTCGATGACCTCGACGTCACCATTCCCCTCGGTGTCCTCGTAGCCGTCACAGGCGTGTCGGGCTCCGGGAAGTCGACCTTGGTCAACGAGATTCTCCTCAAGTCGCTGCTGCATCAGATCCATCGAACCAAGGAGACGGCCGGCGCTCACCGCACGATCACCGGGGTGGAGCACATCGACAAGGTGGTGGCGGTCGATCAACAGCCGATTGGGCGGACTCCTCGCTCGAATCCGGCGACCTATACCGGTGTGTTCGATTCAATCCGCAAGCTCTTCGCTCAGACCCAGGAAGCCAAGGTCAGGGGCTACCTGCCCGGCCGGTTCTCGTTCAATGTCAAGGGGGGGCGCTGCGAGGCGTGTGCCGGTGACGGCACGCTCAAGATCGAGATGCACTTCCTACCGGATGTCTACGTCCCTTGTGAGATCTGCGGGGGCGCTCGTTACAACCGTGAGACCCTAGAAGTGCAGTTCCGGGGGAAGAACATTGCCGACGTACTCGACATGCCCGCCGCCGAGGCCCTTGAATTCTTCGAGAAGCAACCATCAATTCGCCGCCATCTCCAGACTCTGGTGGATGTCGGCCTTGGCTATGTGCGACTCGGCCAGCCGGCCCCGCAACTTTCCGGAGGCGAGGCGCAGAGAGTCAAGCTGGCCTCCGAGCTCAGTCGCCGACCTACGGGGCATACCTTGTACGTGCTCGACGAGCCCACGACTGGACTGCATTTCGAGGATGTCGCCCGGCTGCTCACCGTGCTGGAACGACTTGTTGATCAGGGCAACACGGTCCTGGTTATCGAGCACAATCTTGATGTGATCAAGACGGCCGATTGGCTCATCGACCTCGGCCCCGAGGGCGGACACCGGGGAGGTCGCATCGTTGCGGTCGGCACTCCCGAGTCTGTGGCGACAGTTGCGGGGAGTCACACCGGAGAGGTGCTGGCCCCGCTCCTTCTGCGAACCGAATAGTTCACTTCGGGCGGGCCGATTGCCCTGCCCGATGGGAATGCCATCATCCCGACGTTCCGCAGTGGGGCGATTCCAACTGGAAATACGATGATCATGAGGCGCGTCATCAGGCAGCGCTGAGCAGCAGAACGATGGTCTGCGTGAGACCAACAACCAAGAAATTGGCGATGGTGCTCACGAATCGCTTGGGCCTCAGGTGATCTCGAGCATGCGCTCGAGGGCCACGAGGGACCATCGAGCAGTCTCAGGATCGACCGTAATCTGATTGCGGATCCGGCCCTCCATTGCCTCCTCAAGCACCCAGGCAAGATGTGGCGCGTCGATGCGCGCCATCGTGATGCAGGGGCAGACCTCATCATCGAGACAGGTAATCGTCAGCTCTGGGTGCTCTTTGGCAAGGCGGCTGACCAGGTGGACCTCGGTGCCAATCGTCACAACGGTTCCGATAGGCGCCGCCTCGATCCATCGGATTAGGAAATCGGTCGAGCCCCATGCGTCGGCAGACTCCACGACGTCCTGCGTGCACTCCGGATGCACGATCACCTTGCCCTCGGGATTCTCTTCGCGAAAGCGCCTGACCTGATCAATGGTGAATCGGCCGTGAACTGAGCAGTGACCCTTCCAAAGCAAGACGCGTGATTGTTCGATGACGTCGGACATCTGGCCGCCGAGCGGCTGCGCTGGGTCCCAGAGGACGAGTTCCTCTTGGTCGTAACCCATGGACAGGGCAGTGTTGCGGCCGAGGTGCTGATCGGGGAGGAAGAACACCCGGTCTCCTCGGGCAGAGGCCTTTTCGTCTCCAAGCGCCCAAGCCAACACGGCACGAGCGTTCGATGAGGTGCAGACCGCACCTCCGTGGCGGCCAACGAAGGCCTTGATGGCTGCGGTGGAGTTCATGTACGTGATCGGGACCACTCGCTCGATGTCCACAATGGTGGCGAGGTCCGCCCAGGCTGCCTCCACCTGGTCGATGTCGGCCATGTCGGCCATCGAACAGCCGGCACTCAGATCAGGAAGGATGACTCGCTGCTCGGGTCCGGTCAGGATGTCAGCAGATTCCGCCATGAAGTGGACTCCACAAAAGACGACGATCTCTGCGTCTCGTTGCTCCGCAGCGATCTTCGAAAGTCCAAACGAATCCCCACGGGCGTCAGCGAAGTCCATGACTTCATCCATCTGGTAGTGGTGGCCAAGGATCAGCAAGCGGCTCCCGAGGGATTCCTTGGCCGCTGCGATGCGACGGGCGAGTTCCTCTGATGACGCGTCCCGGTACTCTGCGGGCATCGATGCGGCGATCTTGATCATGGCTCCCCCTTGTGGAGCTCGTCTCACTTAGCCGGCGGGGACAGCCCAGTCGCCCTTCCGCGGATGTGTCGGCCATGAGAATCTGTGATGTGCGGGAAGCTGGGCCCGTGCTCTCCAGTCTAGGTCCACACCGTGGCGCGCCGGACGCCTTCGAGGTGGGACCATTGCGGGATGCCATTGCGTCCGCCGACGACCAGCATCCCCGACGAGCCAGGTTGCTACCAGTTTCTCGACGACAAGGGTCGAGTGCTCTACGTCGGTAAGGCACGCTCACTTCGCAGTCGCGTGAGCTCGTACTTTCAAGATCCCCGTCATCTTCATGCTCGTACGGCCCAGATGGTGGCCCAAGCTGATCGCCTTGAGTGGACCGTGACGAGCACCGAGGTTGAGGCCCTCATCCTTGAGGTTTCGTTGATCCAGTCCTTCCAGCCTCGATTCAACATCCGGCTGAAGGATGACAAGAGCTACCCGTGGTTGGCGATCACAACGGGATCCGAGTGGCCTCGGCCTATCGTGACCCGAGGCCAGCGACGTCGAGGAAACCGCTACTTCGGGCCCTTCGGACATACTCGTTCGCTTCGGCGAACCGTCGATTTGCTCTTGCCCACCTTCCCTTTACGGACCTGCGCCGACAGCAAGTTTGATCGTCACCAACGATCAGGGCGCCCGTGCCTGCTGTTCGACATCCGCCGATGCAGTGGTCCATGCATCGGCGCCGTCGACGCTGCTACCTACGCTTCGCACCTCGAAGGCTTCACGCGCTTCTTCTCCGGCGAGGCGGACCCCATCATCCGAGACCTTGAGTCCTCCATGAGCGACGCCGCTGCGGCGATGGATTACGAGCGTGCTGCGAGGCTTCGCGATGGGGTTGAGGCCATGAAAGAGGCTGCGGAATCTCAGCAACTGGTACTCGCCGACAGCGATGACCTCGACGTGGTCGGTCTCGCCGCCGACGACCTCCAGGTGGCGGCGGCAGTGCTGCATGTCCGTCATGGACGGATCGTGGGAAGGGGATCCTCAGTGGCCGACCTTGTCGAGGATCACGAGGAGGGTGGCCTAACGGCGATCGTCCTGCGGGATTTCTATGGGGACCCCGCAGCGGTCATTCCCCCGATCGTGGCCACTCGAACCAAGCCGGAGGATCCTGACGCTCTGACTGCCTGGTTGGAGAGCAGGCGCGCAACCCGGGTGCGATTGACGCAACCTCAACGAGGACTGAAGCAGGGTCTGATTGAGATGGCGGAGCGGAATGCTGCTGAAGAGCTCGGCCGCGATCGACTCCGTCGGGCGAGCGACCACAATGCACGATCCAAGGCCCTTCTTGAGCTTCAACAGGCCCTTGATCTCGACGTTCCACCGTTTCGCATTGAGTGCTACGACATGAGCCACCTGCAGGGGACTTCCTATGTCGGGTCAATGGTGGTTTTTGAAGATGGTCTCCCCGTCAAATCTGCCTATCGCCACTTCAACATCAAGACGGTCGAGGGCAATGATGACTTCGCTGCAATGGCAGAGGTGCTTGAACGTCGGCTTCGCAGATGGTCCGAGGAGCCCCAGTCTGGGGGTCGTCGTGGCTTCGCCAGCCCTGCGGATCTCCTGCTGATCGATGGAGGGCTTGGACAGCTCGGTGTCGTTGTCGAGGTGCTTGATCGCTTGGGCCTGTCGGAGGCGACCGAGGTGGCGTCGTTGGCAAAGCGGTTCGAAGAGGTCTACCGCACCGGAAGCAGCCTGCCGATCCGACTTCCTCGGGGGTCGGAAGGTTTGTTCCTGTTGCAACGAGTTCGAGACGAAGCTCATCGCTTTGCCATCTCCTTCCACCGTTCCAAGCGGGGGAAGGCCATGACGGCTCGCGTCCTCGACGGCATCGCCGGGCTCGGACATGGTCGAACGGAGCGTCTGACCGAACGCTTCGGCACAATCGAGGCCATGCGCAATCGCTCACTCGAGGAGCTTCAGGCCGAATCGTGGTTGCCGGATCACGTAGCCACGGCGTTGTTCGAGCGTCTCCATGAGAACCAAGAGGCGCCCATCGGAGTTCAGGAGGAGGCAGAATCAGACAATGGCTGAGTTTGTGATCGTGACTGGGATGTCGGGGGCAGGGCGGTCGACCACAGCTGCCAGCCTGGAGGACCTGGGGTGGTTCGTGATCGACAACCTTCCAGCCCCCATTATCCCGAGACTTGGCGAACTCGTGGCCACAGCTGGTGCTGACGCCCAGCGCGTGGCGCTGATCGCCGGTCGGCGTGGAGCGGGAGACGTCACTGAACTTCTTGAGGCGATCGAGCGGCTGCGAGAGGGTTCGCACATCGTGCGAGTGCTCTATCTCGACGCTCCTGACGACGTACTTGTTCGCCGATACGAGGGTACGCGCCGACGTCATCCTCGAACATCGAGTGGGGTAGAAGAGGCGATCGCCGAAGAGCGTCTCTCCCTCGAGGGACTCCGTCGAGATGCCGATATCGTGCTCGATACCGGTGAGCTCAACGTCAATCAGCTGCGCAACCGAATCACCGAGATGTTTAGCGAGCAGCAGGCTGAGGAGCTCATGCGGACGACAGTGATGTCGTTCGGCTTCAAACATGGGCTCCCGCTTGATGTCGACATGGTCTTTGACGTTCGCTTCTTGCCAAACCCTCATTGGGTCGATGAGCTGCGCGAGCAGGTCGGTCTTGATGATCCGGTCAGGGACTTTGTGCTGTCGTCGCCTGAAGCCCTGAGGTTCGTTGATCAGGTAGAGGCCATGCTGCGCGACCTGCTTCCGGCGTTCCGACGCGAAGGCAAGGCCTATCTGACCATCGGTGTGGGCTGCACCGGAGGCCACCACCGATCAGTGGCCATCAGCGAGGAACTTGCTCGGCGGCTGCGAGCCGACGGTCTCGCAATCTCGCTGTTCCATCGCGATATCGAGCGATGACCGACAGGCCATCGGTGGTTGCCCTGGGTGGTGGCCATGGCACTGCAGCGACTCTTCGGGCTTGTCGACACTATGCCGGAGAGATCACGGCAATTGTCTCGGTCGCCGACGACGGGGGGTCGAGCGGTCGACTCAGCGAGGTCTTGGGTGTCCCAGCGCTCGGGGACCTCCGAAAGTGCCTCGTGGCGTTGGCCGCACCCGGATCCGATTTGGCAGCAGCCATGGAGCACCGTTTCACCGAGGGCGAGATGGCCGGTCATGCACTTGGCAACATGTTGCTCGCCGGCCTCATTCACACTGAGGGAGGTCTGGTCAGCGGCTTGGCTGCCGCTGCACGATTGCTTGGCGTGGATGGAACAATTCTCCCTGCCACCGAGGTGCCGGTTCGGCTCACGGCGTCGGGCATCGGCGGACCGACTACAGGGCAGGCTGCGATCGCTCGCTCGGGTGGGGTGGAGGAGGTCGATCTAGAACCATCTGGGGCCAGTTCGCCGCAGGCGGCTTGTGACGCGATCGCTGCGGCAGACCAAGTGGTGATCGGACCGGGATCGCTCTACACCAGCGTCCTCGCCGGCGTGTTGCCACGGCAGATCCGAGCGTCCTTGCAGTCGACCTCGGCCATGAAGATCTATATCTGCAATCTCCGGCCCCAGCTCCCCGAAACTGCCGGATACAGCGTGGCCGATCATGTCGCTGCGCTCGAGCGGCATGGCGTCCGTCCTGACATCGTCCTGTGCGATACAACCTCGGGATTAGCCCTCGGAGACACCAGATTTCCTCTCAGGGAGGAAATGCTGGCAGGATCGAACGGCTTGGTCCATGATCCTATGAGACTGAGCGCGGCGTTGGTCGACCTGGCAGACCAACACAGGGTCAAGAACAAGGGGAGTTGAACTCATGACGGTACGAGTGGGAATCAATGGATTCGGCAGGATTGGGCGCAACTTCGTCCGGGCCGTACTTGAACAAGGGGTGGATATTGAGGTTGTCGCCGTCAATGACCTCACATCGCCCGAGACCCTCGCTCACCTCCTGCGATACGACTCTTCCCAGGGTCGACTCGGGGTCGAGGTGTCCGTCCATGATGGTGGGCTCCTAGTGGCCGGCAAGCAGATCGCAGTCACGTCGGAGCGCAATCCGGCCGACATCGCGTGGGGCGAACTCGGGGTCGATGTCGTGGTCGAGTCCACCGGTCTCTTCACCGCACGAGAAGATGCAGCGCAGCACATCGCCGGGGGAGCGAAGAAGGTCATCATCTCAGCTCCCGCAACTGGCGCCGACGCAACCTTCGTGGTCGGCGTCAACGACGATCAGTATGACGCTGCGACCCACGACGTGGTGTCGAATGCCTCGTGCACGACGAACTGCTTCGTCCCGATGGTCAAGGTCCTCGATGATGCGTTCGGCGTGGTGTCGGGTCTCATGACGACAGTGCACGCCTACACCAACGACCAGAATCTGCTGGACCTGGCCCACAAGGACCTGCGGCGTGCTCGGGCTGCGGCTGTCAATATCGTTCCGAGCTCGACCGGTGCAGCCCGGGCCACCGGACTTGTGCTTCAGTCCATGCAAGGTCGGCTTGACGGCACGTCTCTGCGAGTTCCGATTCCGACCGGTTCCATCACGGACTTCTCCGCCGTCGTGTCTGGTCGGCCAACGATTGATGAGGTCAATGCTGCCTATGCCGCAGCCGCCTCAAATGGTCCACTGGCCAAGGTCCTCGTCTACACCGAGGACCCAATCGTCTCCTCCGACATCGTGGGCGATCCGGCTTCGTGCACATTCGACGCAGGGCTCACGATGGTGCAGGCAATTGACGATGCGACCAGCCTCGTGAAGGTCATGGGCTGGTACGACAACGAATGGGGCTACTCGAACCGCCTGGTGGACCTGGTGGGAATCATCGGCGTCGCCTGATGGCGCGCCCCCTGGCTCTCGCCGGTCTGCCACTTCTCGAAGACTTGGGTGATGTCGCTGGCAAGCGCGTCTTGGTGCGAACCGACTTCAACGTGCCGCTGAAAGACGTCGATGGTCGGGTTGTGGTGGCAGATGATTTCCGTATCCGTTCAGCAGTGCCCACGCTGTCGTGGCTCATCGACCGCGGAGCCACCGTCGTGTGTGCATCCCACCTCGGGCGTCCGGATGGAAAGAAGGACGAGCGCTACTCGATGGATCCAGTGGCTCGGCACGTGAGGTCACTGCTACCCGGTGTGGAGGTTCTTGAAAACCTTCGTTTCAACGCAGGGGAGACCGCCAACGATGCAGCGTTCACAGCCTCGCTCGTGGAGGGATTTGACCTCTATGTCAATGATGCCTTCGGCGTCTCACATCGTGCCCATGCCTCGCTCGTGGGTCCGCCGACCGTCCTACCGAGTGCAGCGGGTCGGCTCGTCCAGCATGAGGTTGAGATACTCGGAGGCTTGCTCTCCGAGCCCAAGAAGCCGTTCGTTGCAATCGTCGGTGGAGCCAAGGTGGCGGACAAACTCGGTGTACTCAAAGCTCTCGCCAAGGTGGCTGACAGCATCATCGTCGGAGGAGGGATGGCGTTCACCTTCCTCGGCGCCCAAGGACGCTCCATTGGTGGATCGCTCTTTGATGCTTCACGTCTCGACGACTGCGCTGCCCTTCTTGGAGGGCACGCCGAGATCCTTCTTCCGACAGACATCGTGGCGCTGTCGCCCGGATCATCATTCGGTCCGGGTGAGACGTCGGGTGACGTCGACACCTTCACGGGAGATCTTCCCGAAGGGTGGGTGGGGCTCGACATCGGAGCGCAGAGCGCAGCGTCGTTCGCTTCGGTGATCGCCAATGCAGGCACAGTGCTGTGGAACGGACCTATGGGTGCCTTCGAGGATGAACGCTTCGCCCTCGGGACTCGTGCTGTCGGCGCAGCGGTCGCCTCTTGTGGTGGCAACAGCGTGGTTGGTGGCGGTGACAGTTGTCGGGCCATCGAGGAGATGGGTCTCGTCGATCAAATCAGCTTCATGTCGACAGGCGGCGGAGCATCACTCGAGTTCCTCGAGTTCGGAGATCTCCCTGGCCTCGCTGCCCTCCGCCACGCGCCCAATGCACCGAGGAGCTGAGATGGCACAGAAGACCACCCGTACACCGATGGTGGCCGGCAACTGGAAGATGAACCTCGACCATGTCGAAGCCATCCATCTGATCCAGGCGCTCGCCCTGAGACTCCGCTCGACCGAGTCCAGCCAGATCGACGTTGTCGTCCACCCTCCGTTTACCGACCTTCGCTCCGTTGAAGGGATCATCGGAGCGGACAGCTTGCCGATTCGCCTTGGTGCCCAGCACTGCTCGGACCTTGAATCTGGAGCGTTCACCGGTGAGGTCAGCGTGGGAATGCTGAGCCGGCTGTCTGTGGAATTGGTGTTGGTGGGTCACTCGGAACGCCGACAGTTCTTCGGTATGACAGACGAGCTTGTAGCGAGCACAGCATCGGCAGTGCTAGGCGGGGGATTGACGGCCATCATCTGCGTCGGAGAGTCCGCCGAGCAGCGCGCTGATGGCGAGACCACGACCGTATTGACGCACCAGGTCGAAATGGCATTGGCGGGCGTTGCTTCCGGTGCAGAGGACCGCGTCCTGTTCGCCTATGAGCCCATCTGGGCGATCGGCACAGGAGTGGCGGCTACCGAGGTAGATGCCCAGATGGCCTGCGCCCATATTCGCTCCGTGATCGCGCATGAGAGGACCGAGGCAATCGCCAGCACTATGAGGATTCTCTATGGTGGATCGGCGAAGCCCGACAATGCGGGTGACCTGGTGGGGCAGCCGGATGTCGACGGATTGTTGGTCGGTGGTGCTTCGCTAGACGCAGAGAGTTTCGCTGCCATGATCGAGGCTGTGAGTGCCTGCTACGGTTCACCTGCCGGCAAGTGAAGGTGAAGGATTTGTGCTGACTGCCCTCTATATCGTGATCGAAGTCGTCTCGGCCCTCGGGCTGATCTTCCTTGTCCTGATGCACAGCGGACGTGGCGGTGGTCTGTCCGACATGTTTGGTGGTGCCGTCGGCTCTGCGGCCCAAGGGTCAACCGTCGTGGAAAAGAACCTCGATCGAATCACCATTTGTGTGGCACTCGTGTTCGCGTTCACGACCGTCACGCTCGGGCTGCGCTTGCAGTGAGTAGCCGAGGAGGTGGTGCCCGGTTGGCCCTCTTCGCCTTACTCGGAGCTCTCACGATCTCCGAATCACCAGCTGGAGCGGCGTCGCTAGTACCCCCAACGCCAAAGACGATCTCCGTATCTCTGCCGGGGCCTCTTTCGGGTTGCGACCCCGTGGGTACTACGGTCACACCATCGGTTGAGCAGGTGTTGTCACTCGTTCTGCCTAGGGCTACTTCGTCGGCTCCCTCGGGATCGATCGCCGCCGCGGATTCGATCTTCGTGCACTCCGAGGTCACTAACCTCAGCCCGTTGACGGTGGATTATCAGATACGCAAAGGGTCAACGTGGAGCGATGGCAGTCGAGTCGGACTTCCAGATTTTGTCGCCACTGCGCGACGGGGCGCTCGGGGCAGTGGAGTGTCTGCCCCGCAGTACCGCCAAATCCGATCGATCCACCCTGGGTCGAATCACCACCACATCATCGTGGTGTTCCGCACGCCGACGAGCGCGTGGCCATCATTATTTAGTCCGCTCATGGCTGCGTCGACATCACAAGCTGTGCTCACTTCCTGCACGTCTCCATCTGCGGCAGCGGATGTCTCGGCGGGACCATTCATCATCGCCACCAGCTCCCGAGACCAAGTTGTCCTCGTGCGAAACCCTCACTGGAGTGGAAGGGTCCCGCCAGCGCAATGGATCACGGTCCAAGGTTTGCGTTCGACAACACCATCGATCTCAACCGTCACGTCACCATTGTTGATCGAACGGTCTTGGATGACCGGCCAGACATTGGTGGATCTGACCTCGTCAGCGACACTCTCGAGCCAGGTCGATTTGTCGAACCGTCTCCTGAGTCTCAACTTCGACACCCAACGCGGTGCAACCACGTCGGTCATGGTCCGACAGGCCATCGCTCACTTCATTGATCGACAGGAGCTGGTGGCCACAGGACCTCAGACGCTCTTCCCCAAGATTGCCGTGGCAGGCAGCAACCTCGTGAGCCAGGGGCAGCCCGGCTACACCGGCCCACCGTCGCGTCCATTGTCGGATTCTTCGACGGTGTCGTCGACCACCACCACGCTGCCAGGCACAAAACCGACCGGCATTGACCTGGCTCGCCGCTTTCTCCAAAAGGCGGGATGGCGCCTCAAGGGGGGCAAGTGGGTGAATCGCCGCGGCGTGCCCCTCCATCTTCGGCTGTCAACAGCTCGGGATGACCGTTGGGCGATCATGGCTACTCGCAGCATCGCTGCCCAACTCAATCGGGCTCACCTGACCACAACCATCGAGTGGGCGCCAAGCGCTGCAGACGTGGCCGCTCAGGTGCGACGGGGTGAAGCGGACCTCGGCGTCCTAGCCCGACCAACGGATCCGTTCATTGCCCATGCGGCAGCTTGGTTCTCCGGACCCTCTGCCAATCCTTCGTCTCAGCTGTGGACCGGGTACCGCGACCATTCGATCGACACATTGGCCTCGCAAGCGCAGCGCATCCTCAACCCGGTGACGGCCCTTCCCCTCTACCAGCAGGTAGGCCGCCGATTGTGGGTCATGATGCCGACATTGCCGCTCTTCACTGAACCGTTCGTCACGGCATGGTCGAGTCAATTGAACGGCGTCGTGGATAATCCATACCAGCCAGGGACGCTTGCAGCAGCCACCTCATGGACACTCAACTCGCCAGCAAAGGCACCCTGACCCTGACGGGTAGGTGGTGTGGACGCGCTAAGGTGAGACCTCCGCAGTAGCGGCCACGTCGGAGTGGCGGAATAGGCAGACGCGCTAGCTTGAGGGGCTAGTGCCCGAAAGGGCGTGGGGGTTCAAGTCCCCCCTCCGACACGTCTCAGTGGGAGGGTTCCCAGGTTTCGGGAGCCCCATCCAACGGAACTGCAGCACCCCTTCTGGCTAGCCGCAGCCTGGCTAGCCGCAGCCTGGCTAGCCGCAGTGGGCCAGACGGCCAGCGGAGACTCCTGGTCCCGCTTGCCCCCCTACAGTCCGGCTCCGCAGCAGGAGCGCATGCAGGCACCGCGCAACCGGGCACTGCGTACCCGGTTGCGCCACCGCCCTGGTTCTCTGATCGTGGCGACCCGCCGGGGCTACCGGTGGCGATTGCCCGTCCAGGCGACCACCCGACGGTCGATGGCATGCCTCGACCACGACCCCCGAAGACCACCCGGGCTGGGACGCTGCGCGCCCGGCCCGGGGCGATGGGCGGTGCCGAGGCCTCGGGCGTGGCCTCAGGCATGGCCTCGGGCACGGCCCCTGGTCTCCCGCTGGGCCCCCTAGGGCACCCTCGTGACGCAGTGCAGGTAACGAGTCCGCTGCGGTCGCTCGACATCCCCGAGCCGGTCGCCGAGCCCCGGTCGGTGGTGTCGGTGCGCCGGCTCGACGCCGGCCGCCTGTATGTGCCCGGCTTGGTGGAGGCAGTTGGATGGGACACCGGGATACTCCTGGTCGCCGACCTGTCCGTGAGCAACCGGGCCCGGCTGACCCCGGCCAACGGGATCCAGCGCCCGGTGCGGG
>CAIUMH010000047.1 GCA_903900235.1 uncultured Actinomycetes bacterium | reverse complement strand
GGCAGAGCAACGGACTCTTAATCCGCAGGTTTCGGGTTCGAATCCCGAGGGGCGCACCATAGACACCAAGATCCGACGTCCCCGGGCGTCGGATCTTGGTGTTTCATGGGGGAACCGGAACAACAGAGGGGGCAACGATGACCGAGAAGCTCTGGACACGTTCGGCGAGAGAGCTCGCTGGATTGATCGCCAGCCGAGAGGTCACCGCCACCGAGGTGCTCGAGGCGCACCTCGATCGGGTCGCCGAGGTCAACGGCGCCCTCAACGCTGTGGTGCGGATCCTTGAGGCCGAGGCTCGAACCGGCGCCGCAGAGGCCGACCGCGCCGTCGCTGCCGGCGAGCCATTGGGTCCACTGCATGGTGTGCCGATCAGCGTCAAGGACAACATCGACGTCGTCGGTGACGTCTCGACCCAGGGGATCCCGCTCCTCGCCGAGATCCCTGCCACTGCCGACGCTCCGGCCGTCGCACGCATGCGCGGAGCCGGCGCCATCCCCTTCGTCCGCACCAACATGCCCGAGCTAGGACTGCGAGTCCACACCCATTCTGCGACCTATGGGCTCACCCTCAACCCCTGGGACTCCGAGGTGACGGTGGCCGGATCGAGCGGCGGGGAGGCATCGGCCATTGCTGCCGGGATGAGCCCCCTGGGTCTCGGCAACGACATCGGCGGCTCGCTTCGCAACCCGGCCTATGCCTGCGGCATCGCCTCGATCAAGGCGAGTACCCAACGCGTCCCCCACGCGACCACCACCATGCCTGGAACGTCGCTCATGGCTGAGCAGCTCATGCTTGCCCAGGGGGTGCTCGCTCGACGCGTGGCCGACGTCCGCCAGGGCTTCGAGATCCTGGCCGGAACCGATCCTCGCGACCCCTACTGCATCGCTGCACCGTTCGACGGGCCGACTACCCCAAGGCGTGCTGCCCTCGTCCCTGATCCCGACGGCGGCTCGACCGACCCAAGAATCTCTGCCGCCGTCCGGGCTGCAGGCTCGATCCTCGAGGCCGCCGGGTGGCAGGTCGATGAGATTCAGCCACCCAGGCTCGAGGAGGCCTACCTCGCCTGGACGATGCTGATGACCGGCGACCTCGCGCACATGCGCCCGGCACTTGAACTGGCACTCACGCCTGAGTCGCTCTCGTTCCTCGACGCCGGCGGAGAGTTGATACCCACCCCCACTCCCGAGTCCATCCACGCCACTCACCAACTCCGGCTCGAGATCGCCGTCGCGTGGGCCACCTTCATGGAGCAGTACCCAGTCATTATCGGCCCCACGTGGACCCAGCAACCCTTCACCCACGGCTTCGACATCACCTCACCGGAGACTTCGATGGAGGTGCTCGAGATGATGCGGTTCGTCCTGCCTCAGAACCTCCTCGGCATCCCCGCCGTGTGCGTTCCGAGCGGCATCGCCGATGGGCTTCCGACCGGGGTTCAGATCACCGGTCGACGCTTCCGGGAGGATGACTGCCTCGCCGTTGGGGCCCTACTCGAGGATGCCTTCGGCATCCTCACCCCCATCGACCCCCGCTAGGCCGACTCCATGGTCGATCCAACACGCGACACACACTGGCTCCGCGAGGGCGCTCGCTCCGATCTCGTCCGGCCTAAGCCCAAGGGGCGGCCTCATGTCCTAGCGATCGTCCTCGACGACACCGGGTTCGGGCATCTCGGCTGTTTCGGTTCGACCATCTCGACACCCAACATCGATCGACTCGCCGCCGAGGGCCTCCGGTACTCGCGGTTCCACGTCACCGCCATGTGTTCGCCCACCCGGGCGTCGTTCTTCACCGGCCGCAATGCTCATCGCGTGGGCATGGGCTTCGTGGCCGACATCCCCCTCGACCACCCCGGCTACACCGGCCGCATCCATCCCAGCGCGGCCACCACGGCTCGGATCCTGCGCGATGCCGGTTGGGCCACGCGCGCCATTGGAAAGTGGCATCTGGTCCCGCGCTATGAGCGATCGGATGCCGGACCCTTCTCGAGCTGGCCTCTCGGCCTCGGCTTCGAGCGCTATTACGGGTTCCTCCAGGGTGATACCAACCAGTTCCAGCCGAACCTCGTCGAGGACAACCATTACCTTGAGCTCGATCCAGCCAAGCCTGATGGCTACCACCTGTCCGAGGATCTGGTCGACCGAGCCCTTCGCGACATTGCCACTGTCGCACAGTCAGCTCCCGGCAAGCCCACCTATACCTATCTCGCCTTCGGGGCCATGCACGCCCCCCACCAGGTTCCCGCCGAATGGTCGGATCGCTACGCCGGCGCCTTCGATCACGGTTGGGATGCCTGGCGAGACGAGGTGATCGCCAACCAACGCGCCATGGGCCTGATCCCCGAGGATCACCCTGCCTCCGAGCGTCCCCCTTGGGTCACCGCTTGGACCGACCTCGGCGAGGACGAGCGGCGCATGCATGCTCGCCAGCAGGAGGTGTTCGCCGGTTTCCTCTCGCACACCGACCACCAGATCGGTCGCCTGCTCGACGGTCTCGAGGCGTGTGGCCTGCTCGATGACACCGTTGTGATGCTGTTCTCCGACAATGGTGCCAGCGCCGAGGGTGGTGCCGAGGGAAGCGTCAACGAGCATCGCTTCACTGCCAAGGTGCGCGAGAGTCGAGCCGACAACCTCGCAGCACTCGACGACTGGGGCGGCCCCAAGACCTACAACCACTATTCGTGGGCTTGGGCTTGGGCCGGCAATGCCCCCTTTAAACTTTGGAAGCGCTTCACGTGGCTCGGAGGGACCAGGACTCCACTGATCATTCGCCATCCTGCGTCCATCCCCGACCCCGGAGCGATCCGCGATCAGGTGATCCACGTGAGTGATCTCGCACCGACGCTGCTCGACTTGGCCGGCGTTGAGGCCCCCGACGAGGTCGACGGCATTGTCCAGATGTCCTTCGACGGCGTCTCGATCGTCGGAACACTCAACAGCGCCGATGCCCCGAGCCCACGCCAGACCCAGTACTTTGAGCTCCTTGGCTCACGGTCCATCATCCACGATGGGTGGAAAGCGACCACCAATCACGTGCCCGAAGGCCTGCTCGACGAGGAGGAGCTGCTCGAGGGTTCGCGTGACTTCGCCCAGGACGTCTGGCACCTTTACCGCATGAGCGATGATGTGGCCGAGGTGGTCGATCTTGCAGGAGCACACCCTGAGGTGGTCGCCGAGCTCGAAGATGTCTGGCGATCTGAAGCCGAGCGCAACCATGTGCTGCCGCTCTTCGACACCCTCTCATCTCGCTTCGGAGCAATGCTCGGTCCACGCTGGCCGACAGGGCAATCCCTCGAGATCACTCCTCCGGCCGGACCCCTCAGCGACGAGGTGATCCCCTTGCTCTTCGGAGGCTTCACGATGACCGCCGAGGTCTCGGGCCAGCCGAGCAGCGGCGTGCTCATGGCCGTCGGTGATTGCTTCGGCGGCATGGCGCTGTTTCTCGACGATGGACATCTCGTCTTCACCCTTGTGACCCCAGACACGACCTTTGAACTCGTCTCACCAAGGCCGATCTCCGCACAGACCGGCTCTCTCGGCGTGGCTTACACACCTGCCGAGGGTGGGTTCCTCGGTCTTCTCATCGATACCGAGGTCGTGGCGACGATTCCATTCGGAGGCGACGTCCCGGTGGCTTTCCAACATGGTGGAGCGCAAGTTCGGCTCGGCCGCGACACCGGGTTCCCGGTCTCCAAGCGCTACAAGGTCCCGGCCATTCTCGATGGATCCGTCGATCGGCTCAGCATCGACGCCTCCGCCGACACCGTGGCTCCACTGGCCATGCTGGTGGCTGCCGCGCTCCACGCCGACTGAACGATCGATAGGTTCGAGGCATGGGGCTACTCGAACACATCGGCGAGGCCAGGACCACAGGAGCCCTCGTCACCTCCTCGGCTGAGCAGCGGCTCCGGGTGTCGTTGCAGGCCTCGCTCCGCCGACGGATCGGGATCACCGACAACCCCCCACCTCCATGCGATGACCCTGCGCTGGCATATGTCGACCCTGCCTCCATTGTGCGGGTGATTCACAGCGACTTCGCCTCCATGCTCATTGGAGGCATGGCGTCACTTCTCCTCCAGAGCCTCCACCCGTTGGCCATGGCGGGGGTGTCCGATCACTCTCGATACCGTGAGGATCCATTGGGCCGCCTTGAGCGCACGGCCATGTTCGTCGGGACGACCACCTTCCGCACCCGCGATGAGGCTGCCGACGCCATCCGCCGAGTGCGCAAGATTCACAGCACAGTGTCGGGAACCACCGCAGAAGGAGCGACCTACGACGCCACCGATCCCCACCTCGTGGCGTGGGTTCACATCGCCGAGGTCCGCTCGTTCCTCTCTGCCTATCAGCGTTATGGGGCCCGCACCCTGACCGACGATGAGGCTGACTGCTACGTCGCCGACATGGCACAGGTAGCGCTCGACCTCGGTGCGACCCTTGTTCCGCAATCCGTCGCAGAGCTCGATGCTCACCTCGATGCGTTTCGACCGGAGCTGTCGCTGAGTGCCCCCGCTCGAGAGGCTCGCAACTTCGTCCTCAAGGGCGTTCGTCGAGCCCCACACGAGATGGCGACCTACTCAGTGCTCAGTGCGGCGGCACAAGGTGTCCTGCCTCCCTGGGCGCGTCGCCAGCTGCACCTCCCTCTCCTCCCGCTGGCTGATCGGCTGAGTGTTCAGCCAGCCGCCCGCCTGGTGGCTACCGGGATCCGATGGGTGATGCCACCGCTCAGCTGACGCCAGCATCAGGTGGCCAGGGTGAGCCCCCCGTCGACCGTGACCACTTGGCCGGTCACGAAGCTCGCCACTGCAAGGTCCACGATCACCTCGGCGACGTCCTCGGGGGTCGCCGAGCGTCGAAGTGGTGCCACCGCAGTAACGAATTCACGGATCACCTCCCAGTCCTTCGTCCATGGAGTGTCGACCAGGCCTGGGGCTACTGCGTTGACTCGGACCTGCGGTCCGACAACCTTGGCGAGCAGTGTCGTCATGTGATTCAGTGCCGCCTTCGAGGCGGCATAGGGAATCGAGCTCCCCGTCGGTCGGAGGCCAGCGATCGAAGAGACGTTCACAATCGAACCCTCGGTTGATCGCAGTGCCGGGAGCGCAGCGGCGGTGACCGCCCACGTCCCGAACACGTTCACCTCAAAGATCCGGCGCCAGACTTCGAGATCTGCCGCCTCGATGTCGGCATGAGGGATCACCGCCGTCGTCCCGGCATTGTTCACAAGGACATCGAGGCGGCCATGGCGATCGAGCACTGCGGAGATGAGCGCCGCCGCAGACTCCTCGGAGCCCACCGCCGACTGGACATAGGAGCCATCGCGCAACGAGGCTGCGATCGCCTCGCCGGCATCCACTGTGCTTGACGAGTTGATGACCACCGAGGCCCCCATCGCATCGAACTGTCGAGCGGTCGCCTCTCCGATGCCGCTCGACGATCCCGTCACCAACACGACGCTGCCGTTCAGATCCCTGGTTCCCATCACTCGCTCCTCGGTTCACCGGCGCCGTCCGGCGCTGTTCTAGGGTACGCAGGTGCGTATCCTCGTGACCAATGACGATGGCATCAACGGACCAGGCCTCCACGCCCTCGTGCGAGCCCTCTCACTCTGGGCGGAGCGCCGTCGAGACCTCTCCCCTGAGATCGTTGTGGTCGCACCACATGACAATCAATCCGGAGCCTCCTCGGCCGTGGGCGACGTGTTCTCTCGCGATGCCATCTCCTACACCCGCGCCGCCATTCCAGGTGCCGAGCACATCGAGGCCTACGGCATCGAGGCTGCACCGGCCCTGTGCACGATCGTGGCCTGCCGTGGCGCCTTTGGGGCGGCGCCCGATCTGGTGCTCTCGGGAATCAACCTCGGCGTCAACGTCGGCCGATCGGTCCTCCACTCGGGCACCGTCGGTGCCGTCCTGACCGGCGGCCAGCTCGGGCTGTCGGGACTTGCAGTGTCCATGCAGGCCATCAAGGGTGTCCCACTCGATGACGGAGCCTCGGTGGCGATCTCGGTCCTCGACGAGCTCGTCGGAGCCCCCCCGCGGACGCTCCTGAACCTGAACATCCCCGCCCTCACTCTGGGGGAAATCAAGGGGGTCAAGCGCGGCCGGATTTCGAATGCTGGGATTATCAAGAGCTCGAGTGCCGCGGCGTCTCATGCTCCGAGCGCCCTCGCCGTCGGAGAGTCCAGCCAGATCTCGCTCAGCCTCGGAGCCGCCGTGCCGCAGCTCGGCGACACCAGCGACGAAGACGCCGACGACGATGGGGCCATCGTCAATGCAGGCTTTGCGTCACTCACGGCGCTCCGTGGAATCTCAGAGGCCGTCGATGACGCCTCTGATGTCCTCATGCGCGCCGCTGTGGCCGCTATCGATGCTCACCTATCAATCGATCATCACTGACCGGTCCATGACCCTCAGCGGGGCTCGTCACCGCGGAGCGTCACCCGCTGGATGATCCTTGCCTGATCGCCGTAGTCGCCCACAACCGCGTGCTGGGTCGCTCGGTTGTCCCAGAACCCCACGTCACCCTGGGTCCAGTGGTATCGCACCGTGAACTCTGGACGCACCGCATGGCGATAGAGGAAGCCCAGCAGCATCTCGCTCTCGCTCGGATCAAGCTCAACGATGCGCTTAGTGAAGCCTGGGTTGACGAACAAGCTCCGCTGTCCGGTTTCAGGGTGGGTCCGAACCACCGGATGGATGACCTGCTTGAGTGACGTCACCTCTTGGCCCTCCCAGGTCCCTGCCCCGATGAAATCGAGGGCGTACTGGAAGGCCTGCTGGCCATCGTGGACGGCGGTGAGCCCCTCAAGGAAGTCCTGCATCCTCGGGCTGAGTGCAGCGAATGCGGCCCCTTGATCTGAGAACATCGTGTCGCCACCCGAGGGCGGAATGGCCACCGCGCTCAGGATCGAGCCCATCGGTGGCCGCTCCACGAAGGTCACATCGGTGTGCCAGTCAAGACCGGCCGTTCGGGCCGTATCGCCATAACTTGCATAGACCTCCCGATCGTCGGAGTAGTCGATCTGAAAGATCCGGGGGTTCCCCGGGATGCCCGGGATGACGGGGTGACCCTCCGAAATCTCACCGAAGTGAGCAGCGAAGGCGAGGTGACTGTCGGCATCAAGGTGCTGGCCGGGGAAGAAGAGCACCTTTCGCTCGAGCCAGAGTTGCCGAATGGCATCTATCTCGATCGGCGAGAGCTCACGAAGGTCCACCCCATCGACGATCGTCCCGATCGAATACGAGAGTGCCCGGGTCCTGAGTTCGCTGCGCACCGGCATCTCCGACATGGTGACATCTCCCTCGATCAGTGAACCCATCGAACTGCGGCTTGGGATGATCCTATGGTCGCCAGACCACCTTGACCGGTCAAGGAGGGGCTGAGCGCCACGGGATTGCGGGGGCTACGTTTGAATCTCAGTGACCCGTTGAGACCCATCACTCCTTGGAGGATTCATGGCACAACGATTTGATCGTCGGACGCTGCTATCGACCGGAGTCCTAGCCACTGCCGGCGCCGTCGGGGCTACCTCGCTCGCCGACATGCTTGTGGCCACGGAGGCCGGGGCGGTCACCACCAACGGACCCGGTCGAAATGGCCTCACCCGGGCCAAGGCCCGACGTGGCGGCCACCTGACCATCGGTGTCAGTGCCGAGGAGCAAGGGTTCAACCCCACCACAGGGCGCTTTGACGGGACGGGGTTCCTCTATGGACGCACGGTATTCGATCCCCTGATGGCCATCACGGCCACCGGCAAGGTCGTCCCGTATCTCGCCGAATCGCTGACCGCCAACAAGGACTTCACCAAGTGGACCATCACCGTGCGGCCAAACATCAAGTTCCATGACGGCACGCCGTGCGATGGTGCCGCCTTGCTCATGAACATCGACAAGCAGTACTCGAGCCCACTGGTCGGCGTCGCAGTGCGGCCCCTCGTGGCCAGCTACGAGCAGACCGGGCCGAGATCGATCACCCTGACGATGCGGCGACCTTGGGTGTCCTTCCCCTACACCCTTGCGTCCCAGCAGATCTGCTTTACCGCCGCACCGTCGATGTTGTCTGCGCCCAATGGTGGATCCGATCACCCAGTCGGTACCGGACCCTTCATCTTCGAGTCTTGGCAGCCCAATGACCACTTCACGGCCAAAGCCAACCCGCACTACTGGCGGCCCGGGCTCCCCCACCTCGACACCATCACCTTCAAGCCCATCGCTGATGAGAACGCTCGCTCACAGGCCCTGCGTTCCGGAACCATCGATATCATGCACGCCTTTGGCGCCCAGGCCCTTCTCGAATTCCGCGGCAATCGGCAATTCTCCTACGCCGACGATTCCGGTCACATGGTTGGGAGCCCCAACTGCAACTCACTGATGCTCAACTGTGCCGCTGCACCCTTCAATGACCCTGAGGTCCGCCGAATCGTCGCCACGGGAACCAGCTCAGCCATCTTCTCCAAGGCCATCGACCGAGGGCTCAGTGGGGCCGTCAACGGCATCTTCCAACCGGGCTCGCCCTACTACTCTCGACACAACCCCTACCCGACCTACAACAAGGCCAAGGCAGCGGCAATGGTCAAGGCCTACAACGCCAAGCACGCGACCAAGCTCTCCTTCTCGCTCAACACCGTCGCCGCCCCAGCCACCCTGCGAGCGGCTCAGCTCAATCAGCAGATGATGCGCGACATCGGGATTCCCGTGGCGATCAAGACCATGCAACAGAACGAGTTGATCAACGATGCCCTCTACGGCACGTTCCAAGCCACCCAGTGGAGCCAGTTCGGCACGATCAGCCCTGAGCTCAACTACATCTGGTTCTCGACGACGACATCCCAGAAGTCCGGGATCTCAATCAACATGGCCCGCAACTCCGACCCTCGGATCGAGGCAGCGATGGTCGCTGGCATGTCGTCGCCCAAGGCCTCAGTTCGAACAGCATCGTGGCGCCGCGTCAACGAGCTCCTCGGCCAGGACGTGCCCTATGTCTGGACGGACCGACTCACCGCCGGAATCATCTCTCGCCCCAATGTCGAGAACTGGGCAGGCCCGACATCGCCGGCCGGCGTGCCACTGCTTGGCAATGCTCAGGGCGTCTTCTGGCCCACGCAGATCTGGCGCAGCTAACCAGGAGCGACGTCGACCCGCGATCATGCTGCACCGTGACAGTTGACCAATTTGCCCGATCAACTGTCACGCGGTGATGGGAGCGAGCGGAGACGATTTCTGCACACGTCAACCAAGAACCTCCCGATTTCTCGGTGGCGACAGCGAGCACAGCCGACCAATCCCTCTTTCTGGTAGCGACCTCATTGGTCGCCGTGGCCCCGACCACCCGATCGAGTCCTCAACATCCCAGTCCCGCCTTTCACAAGACACAGTCGTGGGTCCCGTGGATGCAGCACGCACATGGACAGCTTCGAGGGAATCCTGTGCTCGATTGCCGAAGGCAAGCATCCACTCCTCACCTGCAGCCTCAACCGTTCGTCGACGGCGAATCTCCGCTCAGGACTCACTTCCTCAGATGTGGCCTGGTGGCTTGATCTCGGCTCCTGGATCCATCTTGGGGGAAGTCGGTGGTCCGTGAGTGTTCTCGGGAGGCGTTTCGCTCAGCGCAACAGACCATCGGCTGCGACGGTGTGCACCAACCATCGCTTCGGTTCCTCCGCCCCGTTGATTTCCTGAGTCAAGCTCAACCGAGGTCCATTGTCCTGCCGGTCCATGGAGCCATAATCTCGGCGTCTGAACTCAGCCTCTCGCATCCTCCGTCGGGATCAGGTTGCGGGCCGCCCTCGCTTCATCGACGCGTCGAACTGGTGTGGTCCTTGGAGCGGCGATCACCTCGTCGGGATGCTCGTGCGCCTCGATTGCGATTCGATCAAGGGCCTCGGCCAGTGCCTCAAGCGTCTGAAGGCTCTCGGTTTCGGTCGGCTCGAACATCAGGGCCTCGTCGACGATCAGTGGGAAGTAGACCGTCGGAGAGTGGAATCCCTCCTCTAAGAGGCGCTTAGCAACATCAAGTGCTCGGACACCAGTGGCACGCTTGAGCGCCGTCCCGGTCACCACCACCTCATGCATGCAGATGCGGTCATGGGCCGTGGGATAGTGCTCGGCGATACGGTGACGCAGCCAGTTGGCGTTCAGCACCGCACGCTCCGCCACCAATCGGAGCCCTTCGCCGCCGTGGACCTTGATGTAGGTCAGAGCGCGAGCCAAAACCAGAGCGCTGCCATGCCAGCCATGGACCCTCCCGATCGACTTCGATGGCGTCGACCACCCAAAGGTGCCGTCCTCGAGCTTCGTTGGCTTCGGACCCGGAAGGAAATCGACTACCCGCTGACTGACCGCCACCGGCCCAGCGCCTGGACCACCACCACCATGGGGAGTGGCGAAGGTCTTGTGCAGGTTCATGTGGATGATGTCAAAGCCCATATCGCCGGGACGAACCACGCCCAAGATGGCGTTGAGGTTCGCGCCGTCGTAGTAGAGCAGTCCACCGATCTTGTGAACCTCGGCCGCGATCTCTGCGATGTCTTCTTCGAAGAGCCCTGCCGTATTGGGGTTCGTCAGCATGATCCCCGCCACATCCGTGTCGAGTGCAGCCCGCAGGGCATCGAGGTCGACGAGACCTCGCTCATCGGTCGGGATCGTCGTGACCTCGTAGCCGCTGAGGGCCGCCGAGGCGGGGTTGGTGCCGTGGGCCGAGTCAGGAATGAGCACTCGTCGGCGACGATCGCCGTTGGCTTCGTGATACGCAGCCATGAGCAAGAGGCCCGTGAGCTCGCCAGCCGCCCCAGCGGAGGGCTGCAAGGTCGCCGCCGCCATGCCGGTGATCTCACACAGTGCATCTTCGAGTTCAACCATCAGCTCGAGCCATCCCTGGATCATGCTGACGGGGGCGGCGGGGTGGACATCGGCGAGCCCCGGCATTGCCGCGACCATGTCGCAGACCTTGGGGTTGTACTTCATGGTGCATGACCCGAGGGGATAGGCCCCCAGATCCACGGAGAACTGCCGATGGCTGAGGCGGGTGAAGTGCGCCACGAGATCGCGCTCGGACACTTCGGCGAGGTCGGTCGGAGATTCTGACAGCAGCTCGGCCGGCAGCAACTCAGCTAAGGGCCTTACTGGGATGCCAGTCGTTCGAAGCTGAAACGCACTCCGTCCGGGGACCGACATCTCGAACAAGGTTGGCTCTCGGTCGCGTCCGATCAGCGGCGCCGAAGAGGCCCGTCCACCTGGTGCTGCTCGGGTGTTCATCGCTGCCTCCTCGGCGGTCATCGGATCACCTTCGCCATGGCCTCGGCGAAGCGCTCAACCTCAACGGCAGTGCGCCGCTCGGTGGCGGACATCACGACAGCTCGACTCCTGAGTGCTGGGTCGATTGAGCCATCCCCCTCCTGCGTGAGGGCGCTCAACGCGACGCCGCCGAGGAATCCCTCATCGGCCAACCGCTCAAGCAGCAGTTGTCCCGACAACGGGGTCGTGATGGCCACGTCCCTCGCCACCGGTACGCCCGGCAGTAGTAGCTCTACCCCATCGATCCCAGTGACGGCATCGGCGAGGTACCTCGTGGAGCTGATCGAACGCGCCGCAACCTCGGCGAGGCCGTGGGTACCAAGCCATCCGAGCTGGATCGCCGTGGTGACCGCCATCAAGGTCTGGTTGGAACAGACATTCGAGGTGGCCTTCTCTCGCCGGATGTCCTGTTCGCGTGCTCTGAGCGTCGAAACATAGGCCCTCCGGCCCTCTTCGTCGACGGTCTCTCCGACGAGGCGACCCGGCAGCCGGCGCACCTGATCGGCTGAACAGGCGAAGAGCCCCAGATAGGGACCACCGAAACTGAGCGCCGTTCCCAGCGCCTGGCCCTCTCCCACGGCGACGTCAGCACCCATGGCGCCAGGACTCTTGAGGACACTGGCGAGCACGGGGTCGGCCACCACCACCATGACTGCTCCGATCTCGTCGCACAGGGCCCGAGCAGCAGAGAGATCATCGAGTGTGCCGAGATAGGTCGTCTGAGAAACCACCACAGTGCCGACATCGTCGAGTCCTGCCACTGAGGCCAGGTCCGTGCGACCATCGACGAGACCCACCTCGACGATGTCATGACCGGTCCCGGTGGCGAAGGTCTTGACCACCGAACGCCAGGTCGGGTGCACGCCGGTCGACAAGAGCACCCGCTGGCGCTTCGACGCAGTGACGGCGAGATTGATGGCCTCAGTCACCGATGCTGCCCCGTCGTAGAGCGAGGCATTCGAGATCGGAAGTCCGTAGAGCCGCGAGATCAACGTCTGGAACTCGAAGATGGCCTGCAGGATGCCTTGGGCCACTTCGGGCTGATAGGGCGTATAGGCCGTCACGAACTCGCCACGCCCAGCCAGCGCCCGCACCACCGGTGGGACCTCGTGGTCATAGGCCCCGGCGCCAGCGAAGCACACCAGTCGACTGGCCGCCCCACGGTTGGCTGCTGCCAGCCGTTCCATCTCAGCGGTCACGTCAGGCTCTGACATGCCGTCGGCCATTGCGAGGCCGCCGACCACTTGGAGGGCCTTCGGGATAGCATCGAAGAGCTCGTCGATCGATCCGAGATCCAAGAAGGCGAGCATGGACTCGATCTCGGCTTCGGTATGGGGCATGTAGTCGGGCACGTCAGCTCCTCGGCGGCCAGAAGGGAAAGTCAGAGATTGTGGCGTCGATCGAGCGTCCGCGGACTTCGACGGCGATCGGGTCACCGACCGCCACTGGGGCGGCGGCGTCGATGAACGCTAGGGCGATACCGACACCGAGCATCGGCGAGAAGTTTCCACTCGACGTCGTGCCGATCTGGGTGTCGGCGAGGCGAACCGAAGCACCATCACGCAGGGGCTGGCGGGTGGTGCCAGTGATCCCCACCAAACGTCGTGCCGGTCCGACTTCCCGTTGGGCAAGTAGTGCGTCACGACCTCTGAACACCGGCTTGTCCCACCCGACGACCCATCCCAGGCCGGCGTCGAGCGGAGTGATGCCCGCCCCAAGCTCATGGCCGTGCAGTGGAAGTCCCGCCTCGAGGCGCAGCGTGTCGCGCGCTCCGAGGCCCGCCGGCTGAATCCCGACGTCAACGAGGCGTTCGAAGAGGTCGCTCGCTGCATCTGACGGCACGGCGATCTCGAGGCCGTCTTCACCGGTGTAACCGGTACCAGCAACCACGACCGATGCCCCGCCGATGGTTGTCTCAAGGACGTGGAACCGCTTGACGCTTGCCGCCTCGGGACTTATCAGTGAGACCTTGGCTCGGGCCAGGGGGCCCTGGATGGCGATCACACAGCGATCATCTGTCGTGTCCACGCCGCCGATCGCTTCGAGCACCCGGTCAGTGTTCGACGCGTTGGGCATTACATCAAAGGTCTCTTCACCCCGCCACCAGACGATGATGTCGTCGACCACCGAAGCCTCGTCGTCGAGCAGGTGCGTGTACTGGGCTCGACGAGGGGCGACCTTGGCGAGATCGTTGGTGAGTGCGGTCTGGAGTCGATCAGTCGATCCGGGTCCCGTCACTGCCACCGTGCCGAGATGGCTGACATCGAACGCCACTGCATCGGTCCGGCAGGCTCGGTGCTCGGCCACCGTCCCATCTGCGTAGCTGAGCGGCATCTCCCACCCGCCGAATTCGACGAGTTTGGCGCCAAGGTCGGCGTGGAGCTCATAGAGAGCGGTGCGCTTGAGTGCTGGTTGTGTCATCGGGCCATCCTGTCCATCGTCAGCACCCTAGGCCGCACTCGAGGAATCAAGGTCAAGCCCGTGCCGCGACAGCAGGCCGAGGACATCGCGCTGGTACAGCACAGCGATCGGGATCTCGGGATACAGCACACGGAACCTTCGCACCTTGGCGTTCTTGCGCGTGACCAGCCGTTGGTCGGCCGTGGTGATCTCGATGAAGGTCCCCGGGTCAGGGAGCCAGAAGTCCGGACGGAACCCTTGGGTCACGACGCCACCAGGTCCCCATTGCAGAGGGAACTCGGTTGGCTCGTAGGTCCAAGCGATGCCATAGAGATCGAGGAGGGCAGCCACCATCTGCTCAGAACGATGGGCAAACCGGGTCCTCGCCGCCATGAGCGCCGAGGGGTGGCGACGTCGCCCGTCCAGCGGGAAGGGCGACGCCAAGCTCATGCGCTCCGCGCCATGCGCTGACCCGCGGCCGCCGTGGCGACATCCGCCCGGATGGCCACGATCCCCTGGTCGAGCTCGCTGACCACGCCCGCCATGGCGATCACATTGAAGACACCCTGACCTCCGGCCAGCAGGTCCACGATCTCGCCGTTGCTCGTCGCGAGAACCGAGTCGCTCCCCGACAAGATCAAGCTCGCCGCGGCCAAGTCGGCCCCGAGATTGGCTCGCAGGCACTCCACCGCCTGGCGCGCCCGCTGCAGCGAGACTCCGGCATCGAGCAGATTCTTGATCACCTTGATCTCGAGCACGTCATGGTACGAGTAGCGGCGCTTCGACCCTGAGCCCTTGGCCACAGCGATGGTAGGCACCAAGAGCCCCGTGCGCGCCCAGTAGTCGAGCTGCCGATAGGTGATACCCACCAGCTCACAGACCTGTGGTCCGCTGAACCCCTCGGTGATCGTCATTGACTCCTGCATCTTGAAACCTCATTCCGACACTGCAATCCGACACTGCACTTGTAGAAAGAGTACTGCGCCCAAAGCACAATGTGGTAGTTACTCGGTGGTGATCTTTGTCAACCCCACTGTCACCGGACCCAAAGCCGCTCAACCTCCCGAAGCCGTGACCACCATGTCGGTAAGGAAGCCCGCCGCGAGGCCGGCCAAGACCCCCCAGGCAAGGATCACTGGCTGTCGCTGCCGGAATGCCACCGCCAGCAGCTGCAGCACGACGTAGAGAATCGACCCTGCAGCGAGCGCCAAGAAGGCCACGCTCATCACCTCGGAGGTGAACTGAGCCCCGATCACGGCACCGAGGACCGTCGGGCCACCACCGAGGATGCCGAGGCCAGCCAAGTAGCGCCAGGCTGGAGGCTCAGACGCTGCGGCCATCGGTGCCGAGATCCCGAATCCTTCGGTGGCGTTATGCAGAGCGAAGCCCACCACCAACACCGTTGAGAGCCCCACGGCACCGACGGCTGCGCTCTGGCCAATGGCCAGACCCTCGGCGAAGTTGTGGAGGCCGATCCCCACTGCGATCAAGAAGGCGGTCTGATGCGAGGACGAGAGCATCGAAAACCAGCCGCCCTCAGCTTCCGCCGTGGCAGCGGCAGCACTCCTGCTGGCGAGGAACCGGTTGTAATAGGTCAGGCTCATCAGCCCAAGGGCCAACATGCCAAGCAGCAGAGCTGCCCACCCAGCGCAGGCCAGCAATGACCCTGATCCGGCATGAAGCCGAGTCAACGCTGCGTCGACCGGATCGAATGCGTGGGCGAGGACGTCCCACAGGAGGAACACGAGAACCCCGGTGGCGAACGCGTTGAGCACCACGCGCAGCCGAGGGAGCGGCGCCCGCAGCCGAGCGATGGGAAGTCCAAGGAAGATCGCTCCTCCCGCGATGAGTCCGAGCACGAGTGGGTTCGCCTGATTCACTTCACCACCTCTCTTAGGTCACCCTAACTTTAGGGTGACCTAAGAATAGCGGGTCACTCGATTGTCATGTCTCAAAGATCGGCGAGCCCGAGGAATGAGCTCGAGGCCTCGGCCCATCTCCTCGGCGGGATCCTTCCGGCACGATGCGCCAATCGCCCCGCGGTGACGCCCGCAGACATAGCTTCAGCCATGGCACTCGGGTCCGCCGCCCGGTTCACTGCTGAGGCGACGAGCACTCCATCGCATCCGAGCTCCATGGCCAGAGCGGCGTCAGAGGCCGTGCCGATGCCCGCATCGAGGATGACGGGCACGCTGATGGCCTCGGTGATCATGGCGATGGCGTGTCGGTTCAAGATGCCAAGGCCACTTCCGATCGGTGAGCCGAGCGGCATCACCGCCGCACAGCCCACTGCCTCGAGGTGTCGGGCCACCACCAGATCATCAGGCGCGTAGGCCAGGACGACGAAGCCCTCGTTGACGAGCTGCTCAGCGGCCCGGAGCAACTCAATGGGATCAGGGAGCAACGTGACGTCGTCGCCAATCACCTCGAGCTTGAGCCAATTGGTCCCGAAGGCCTCTCGGGCGAGATGTGCCGTGGTCACGGCCTCTGGTGCGGTGAAGCAGCCGGCGGTGTTGGGCAGGATTCTGAGGTTGAGCTCATCGAACAACTCGAGAAGCCCCCCCTGGGTAGTCGGGTCGACGCGGCGCACCGCCACGGTCGCCATGGCGGTCTCCGAAGCTACGAGTGCCCGCCGGAGGTGATCTACCGAGACCATGCCACCGGTGCCCATGATCAACCGGGAGCTCAGGGATTCGCCAGCGATGATTAGGTCCCCATCCACAGCACCAAGCCTAGGGTCACCAGCGACGGGTGACTTTCGTCTGGGCCGTCGCATGACTCGATCGCTAGGGTCGGTGTCCATGACACCGAGAGTGGCCATGACAATTGCTGGATCCGACTCGGGGGGAGGGGCGGGGATCGAAGCCGATCTGCGGACCTTCACCGCCCACAGGGTCCACGGCACGGTTGCCATCACCGCCGTGACCGCCCAGAACACCGTCAGTGTCACCGCGGTAGCCGCTCTCGAGGCGGAGATGGTCCTCGCCCAGATCGCCACGGTCACCGAGGACATCGCGGTTGATGCCGTCAAGACCGGCATGCTGGCCCGCCCGGCCACCATTGTCGCAGTGGGCGAACTGGCAGCCACCGGAGCCCTCGGCAATCTCGTGGTCGACCCCGTCTTAGTCTCCTCGACCGGGCACTCGCTTATGGAGGAGGGTGGCGCGGAGGCGTATCGCTTTGCCCTGCTCCCCCATGCCCATGTTCTCACCCCCAATCTCCGCGAAACCGCAGTCCTCCTCGGAATCACCGTCGAAGAGCTCGACTCGGCTGCGGCCATGGCGGAGGCTGGCGCAGCCTTGCGCCAACTCGGTGCCACTTGGGTGGTGGTCAAAGGCGGCCACCTGCTCGAAGGCGGCGTCACGGCCACCTTGGCCCCCGACGTCGTCGTCGGCCCCAATGGCATCGTCGAGCTCCCTGCGGTGCGAGTGATCACCCGCAACGATCACGGCACCGGATGCTCGATGTCGTCAGCTATCGCCGCCAACCTGGCACTCGGTCTCGAGACCCTCTCTGCCATCGAGCACGCAAAGACCTTTGTCCACGCGGGATTGGTGGGGGCCAGCACGTGGGAGCTCGGTCGAGGGCACGGACCCATTGACCACATGGGCTGGGGTGGCTGATCTCACAGAGGGGCCTAGGCTGAGAAAGCGATGACCACTCCCGCCCCTCTCGTCGAACGCGACGCTCACGGTCGCCCTCTCCCTCCGCCCGGTATCGGTTCGACCAGCCTCAAGTACGCCATGATCGTTCCGCTCGTGGCCGCCATCGTGGTCATCGGCTACATCGTGACCAACCTCGGCACTGGAGCGACGCAGTCCAAGACCACTGTGCCCTCCATCGTCAAGGGCTCAGGTCTCCCCGTCAGCGCCGGCCTCGCCTTCGCTCCCTATGTGACGAGTGGTGAGCCACCAGGTGACATCCTCGCCGCCATCGTCCTTCCGGCGGGGGGCTCAGCACCACGCGCCCTCCATAACAGCGGCGGTCCCACCTCGTTCGACCGATCGCTCCGATTCTCATCGGCCGCCTCGCAGGCGCAGCTCTACACGTTCTTCCATCGACAGATGTCAGCGCGGGGCTGGAAGATCTTCTCAACCGGTGCCCCGTATGGACGACCCGGTCTTGAGATATTGAGTCAAAAGGGCGGCTCCGACAGTTGGTTCTGGATCCAGGGCATCACCATCAGTCCCACCAAATTCGCTGCTGACGGTACGCAGTCAACCGCCGTCACCGTTCGGCTCTATCAGGCCTCAGAAGGTGCGTGATCAACTCCGTTAGGCGCCGCTGACTCGGGCGCATCGTCAGCCTCGCTCAGCATCCACGACCAGACGAGCAGGTTGAGCGGGTACATCAGGTAGCCGACCCTGGTCGCCGGAGCCAGCAGGATGGCGATGAAGAGCACCCAACCGGCGAGTCGAGCAACCGCCACTGCCCCCAGTGGAGGGCGACGACGCAAGTAGACCACCAGCACCATCAGGCCGATGACCGCAGCGACGACCGGGAAGATCCGGTGCATTGACGGCACGATCGATACGAAGATGTGTCCTGGCAGCGCCGAACCGGCTGGCGACTCGACACCAGAGATGCCAAGGGGGAACAGGACAACGTTGGCGAGAAAGCGCCGGGGCCCGACCACAATGGTCCACAGGGTCAGCGGTGCCGCCGCCCCCACGATGCCCGCCAACATCCGAAGGGGTCGTCGTTTCGCTTCATGGTCGACCGCAGCGAACAGGGCCAGCGCCGCCAAGGGCCACGCCGTGAACTTCATCGCCATGGCGATACCGAGCACAACACCCGCCCAACCCGGTCGAGCGCGTTTGGCCAGAACTAACGCCAGCATCAAGAGGCCGATGATCGGAAGGTCATCACCGCCAGTCACCAGAGTCAGCGCCGCCCATGGCAGTACCGCAACCACTTGGAATGCCCGAAGCTTGCGCTCCGAGGTGGTATCGGCCAATCGAAGTGCCAGCGCTACTGCGAGCAACGTGGCGAGGAGGAAGTAGATCCTCGCGTCGGTGGCCCGGTGGTCGACCGAGAGCGTGGAGGGCAGACCGAATACCGTCATTGCCGGCAGGTAAGGGAAGAAGCTCTCATATGCCGGAAGGCCACGGGCCGCACCCGTGAGGTGGCCGTCCACCACCATGGCTTGATAGGGGTCATGACCACCGCTGATCGCTGATGCCGCTCGCTCGACAACCACCACCTCAGGCTGCACATGGTTTCCTGTGCCCGGGCTCGATGCTCGCCACGACACCTCAACAGCCAATGGAACCAGGACAGTGCCGGTGAGGACCACGACAACAAGGCACCACCGAAGCACATTGACGTCGCGCCGTCGGCTCCGGATGACCAGGATGATCGCTGCCGCCGTGGCCAGCAGATAGGGGCCAAACGCCATCTGTCCCCACTCTCGATAGAGCGGGATGGTGGAGCGGAGTCCAGAGGCCAGCGCGAACAACGCCGAAGCTGCATAGAGCGCGACGTCGAACTCGATCGGATCAAGTCGGTGATGCCATGGCCCAAGGGGCCATACGCTCCCCGTTCGGTGCGCTCGATGTTGCGGCGACGTGATGCTCACTGAGGGTCGATGCTACCGGTGGGCGCACCGGAGCCGAGATGGCGCTCGTAGAAGGCCACCTCTGATGCGAAAGCCGTCACTAGCGTGTCAAGGCGTCGAAAGCCGTGGCCCTCACCCTCGAACTCCACCAGCTCCACCTCGTGGCCCTTGGCCGTGAGCGCCGCCGCCATGGAAGAGGCCTGCGCCGGAGGGACCACCGGGTCGTCGAGGCCCTGAAGAAGCAGCGCCGCTCCCACCATCTCGCCGACTCGGTTGACCGGAGAGCGCTCCTCGTAGCGCTCCCGTGCTTCGGGTAACGGGCCGACAAGGCGATCAAGGTAGCGAGCCTCGAAGTCATGAGTGCTCTCGGCGAGGGTGAGCAGATCGGCCACGCCGTACCACGACACCGCCGCCTTGAACGCACCGGTGGTCAGACCCAGCAGTGCGGTGAACCCTCCAGCGCTGGTCCCTCTGATCGCCAACCGGGAGGCGTCGACGATCCCTCGGGCTCCAAGTCCGGCGACAAGACTGACGCAGTCCGCCACATCCGCCACCCCCCACTGCCCGTCGATCCGATGGCGGTAGGCCGCACCGAACCCAGTGGATCCGGCGTAGTTGGCCTCCACCACACAAAATCCTCTTGTGGTGAGTGCCTCGATCAGGGGGTTCAGGCCTGGCAGCGCCTGCCCGGTTGGTCCCCCATGGCAGAACACGATTGCCGCTGGCCGTTCGACTGGCGGGTGGGGGCGGTACACCAGCCCATGGACGAGCCGACCGTCGTCGCACTCGACCGACACCGGCTCGGCCACAGAGACCGGTCCCTCGATGCTCGGGCCCAGGGTCACGACGTCCACCCGGCCTGAAGCCTCTGCCCACGCCACGAACCCAAGTGCCGTATCAGCCGTACCGAGCACACCTACCCCAGTCGTCGTCGACACGATCTCGTTGACTGAACCGTCGATGCCGGGGATCGCCACACATCGACCGCCAACAACGCGGGCCACCTCCGATCGACCGTCGTAGCGGATGATGCACCCCAGATCATCGCCCCCCGCCACCAGGGCCACCGACGTCGTCCCAAGGATCCACAGTGGTTGGCCGACTTCTCCAGGTCCATCGCTCAATGCCACCAGCCCTCCATCTGGCGACCATCGCCACAGCCCTGCCCCGTCATCGGCATCAAGGATCATCGCCAGGGATCGGTCTCCGAGGTGCACCGGAGCAGAAGCCGCCCTCTCGGGTCCACCGGCCACGTGACGGACCTCGTCGATGACATGGCCACCCTCGGTAGCCGCCAACGCTCCGATCCAGACCTCAGATCCATCCCAGGGCATCGATGGGTGATCCCATGCGCACCAGGCCAACTGGCCCCTGGCATCGAACCGCGGATCGGAGAAGAAGTCCCTTCCGGCAACCACCGACTCAACCTGGCCTCGCTCAAGGTCGATCACCACAATGTCGCGGTCAACCCCCTCTTGATCATGGCGTTCGCGCACCGCCACGATGCACCCCGGCGGTCCGGCTGCCAGGTCGCCGAATGTTGCGTCAGTGCCAGCCACGATGACCGACTCCTCCGGTGCGCCAGGCGAGAACGAGACGATCGCCTGGTCATGGGCTCGCACGGCCACCAGCGCAGGACCGGCCGGGCGATCGAGCACGCAGAGCGCTCCGCCCCCGTACTCATGGACCCGACCAGCGATGGAGAGGCCGGCCGGAGAAACGACCTCTGGCCCACCCCCTCGGCGTGCCCGGACGACCACCCGGGCTCCGTTGAGCTCGGGGCGACCCTCGATCCAGTAGAGATCGTCGCCCCACGAGCGAAGACACGCCGCCGAGAACTTGAGCGAGGCAGCCCGGTCAAGCGCCAGAGGGTGATGACTGCCGCCGGTGTCGACCATCTCGAAAGGCTAGGTCGTCGCTCGCTCGTCATCGGCACGCTCTCACTCCCTACACTCAACCTCCATGCGAGCCGTTGTCATCACCCAGCATCCAGAACAGCCCACCCTCGGCGTCGAGGAGGTCGACCCATCGCTTCTCGAGGGCGAGGTACTCATCGCCGTCGAGTACACAGGGGTGAACTTCAAGGATTCAATGACCCTCGCTCGAGGAAACCGGGTAGCGCGGCTGTCTCCCCTGATCGGCGGGGTCGACCTTGCCGGGACCGTGATCGAGTCGAGCGATCCCGGTGTCGCCGTTGGCAGCACGGTGATCGCCCACGGTCACGGGGTTGGAACATCACACCACGGAGGATTCGCCGAGCTGGCCCGGATTCCATCGGAATGGGTCACCCCATTACCCGCCGAACTCGATGCCCGATCTGCGATGGTGCTCGGCACCGCCGGATTCACGGCGATGGCGTCACTGGCGGCCCTCGAAGCAGCAGGCCTCCGACCCAGCGACGGCGAACTCCTGGTCACGGGAGCAGCAGGCGGCGTGGGTTCGACGGCAGTGGCACTCGCTGCCGCATCGGGCTTTGACGTGGTGGGCTCGTCGGGTCGGCCGTCTGAGGCGGACTACCTCCATCGGATTGGCTGCAGCAGCGTGATCGGTCGCGACGACATCGATCCCACACCAACTCGAAGCCTCAGCATCGAGCGGTGGTCCGGAGCCATCGATTGCGTGGGCGGAAGCACTCTCGCCGGCGTCTTGCGCACCCTGCACTATGGCGCGGCGGTCGCTGCCTCAGGCTTGACGGGAGGCACCGAACTCACCACCTCGGTCTTCCCCTTCATCGTCCGAGGCGTCAAGCTTCTCGGCATCGACTCGGTCGAGATGCCTACGCCACAGCGCTCTGAGATCTGGCGGCAGCTCGGTCGACGGTTCCCGCTGGCGAACATCGAGGAGATCCTCGAGCGCGAAGTCGGTCTCGACGAGGTGCCTGAAGTCCTGCGCTCCATCGCCAGCGGCCAGGTGCGCGGCCGGATAATCGTCGACCCTCGGCGCTGAGGCTCAGTCCCCGAAGTCTTCGGGCGAGATCGAGTCGAGGAACTCGCGAAACTCCTCGACGACCTCGTCAGGCTCATCATCGTCATCGTCGAGGTCAGACGCGATGAACACCGTGTCAAGCTCCATCAGGTGGTCTGCCACGAATAATGGGCTGCCGGTCCGGATGGCAAGCGCTACCGCATCTGAGGGTCGGGCCGAGACGGTGTGGGCCTCGCCGTCTCGAGTCAGAACGAGCTCGGCGTAGTACGTCGACCCGTCGAGGTCCGAGATCTCGACATGCTCGAGAACCGCACCGAGCTCCTCGATGACCTCCACCAACAAGTCGTGCGTCAGCGGACGCTTCACTTCGACCCCTTGGACGGCATAGGCAATCGAGGTGGCCTCGGGTGTGCCGATGAAGATCGGCAAGGTCCGACCAATTCCCGACTGCTCTTCGAGCAGGAGCACAGGGGTGTTTGACTGCAGGTCCACTCTCACCGATCTCAGCTGCACCCTCACCATGATCTGATGGTACAGGTCGAGCGATCAGATCCGCCCGTCGGTCAGCGTCCGAGCAGTCGATCGATGGCGGCCGTCATCATGGCGATCCGCAACTCACGGCCAGACTCAGCCATGGCCTCGACAGAGGATGCCGCCCGCAACCGGGCATCAGGGTTGCGCTGGTGCAGCAGCGGGGCCATCAACTGCTCATAGAGATCCATCTCTCGATCAACTGAAGTGCGGAACCCCCTGAGATGCCGAGGCTCGACACCATGCGCACAGAAGGCCTGAGCTGCCGTGGCGATCTCGACCTCGTCGCGGCTAAAGCAGGTGAGACCGGCGATCTTGGTCGATCGCAGGATCCCGTACTCCTCAAGGGATGCAATCTCCGCAAGGTCGAGGCCCGTCTGCTCGGCCAGCTCCTCGGCGGTGAGGGCATCAGAAGGCGGTGCCGGCGGTGCGACGGCGATCTTCGGGGCCGGTCGATCGCGCCGTGGTCGCGGTGCCGCCGAAGCGGTGACCACGGGCGCTTCTTGAAGTGCTGCGAGGACATCGGCCACCGAGGTCTCCCGCTTGGGCTCTGAGCGGTGGGCCGCCACCGGCGCTGCCGCTACGGCCACCGGCTCCTCTCCTTCCTCTCCGTGAGCATCAGCCATCGTCACCTCGTCGTTCAGTCGATCCCGGATCACCTTGAGCGGAAGGAAATTCTCTCGTTGCTGCAGCAGCACATAGCGGAGACGCTCGACGTCCTCTTCATAGAACTTTCGATACCCCGACGGTGATCGCTGTGGACTCACCAGCCCCTGGCTCTCGAGGAACCGGATCTTCGAGATCGTCACATCTGGGAATTCGCTCCGCAGCAGCGTCAGGACATCACCGATGGAGAGGTAACTGCGCTGGTTCATCGATCCCTCGCCGCGATGTAGATGAGCTTGAACTTCCCGATCTGGATCTCATCGCCCGAATCCAGAGCCTTCTCATCGACTCGGACGTTGTTCACATAGGTTCCATTCAAAGAACCGAGGTCTCGGACCACCAGTCTCCCTGAATCCAATGTCGTGAACACCACATGTTCACGAGAAACGGTCACATCATCAAGGAAGATGTCGCTGTCTTCGCTCCGGCCCGCACGCAAGGGCTCTGCTTCGACGGCGAACCGGGCCCCGGCACTTGGCCCCGAGTTGACCAGCAGGAGATCGGCAGTCGGCGCAATGCCCTCAGTGTCGCTCGTCTCGGCGTCAAGGGAGGCCGCTCCTGCGTCAACCATCATGAGCGTCATTGTGTCCTCGGACGCGTCTCTCAACTGCGAGGCCCCACACGACGGGCAGAAGTTGACTGAAGAAGCGTTCCGAGCGCCACACCGATGACAAAGCACGATCCTTACGGTAGCCGCGCCCCGGCCTCGCCGGCAGGGGTGACCGTCGCTGCCTGATCAGTGAGCGGTCAGGTCGGTATATGCCGCCGCATCGAGCAGACCCGCAACCTGATCGGCGTCGGTGACCTCAATCTCGCAGAGCCAGCCTTCGCCATACGGATCTGCGTTGATGTGCTCCGGGGAATCGACACACGCGGCGTTGACTGCGACCACCGTGCCTGACACCGGGGCGAACAGCTCGGACACCGACTTGGTCGATTCCACCTCGCCCATGGCCCCACCGGCCTCGACGACAGCGCCAATTTCGGGAAGGTCGACGAACACCACATCACCCAGGGCGTCCTGGGCGAAGTCGGTGATCCCGACACGCACGCGGGTCCCCTCGAGGGAGGCCCACTCATGATCAGTGGAGTAGCGAAGGTTCTCGGGGATGTTCATGGCGTCACCCTAGACCAGTCGACCCCGAACCACGACGTCCGTCTCGCCCCTCGCGCAGCGCCGCCATCGCTGGATCGATGTAACTAAAGAGCGCCGTCCACGACAGGGCGAGACCGACGACTCCGAAGATCCAGGCAGCTCCGCCCAGCACCTGCTGCCACTGCGCTGAACCATGCGCCAACAGGAATCCCGGATACGCAGTCATCATGGCGAAGGTTCCTGCCTTGCCCACCCAGAGCACGTCGATCCTGCGGCCCCCAAGGCTTGCTACGAGAAGGGTCGCTCCGGAGACGAGCAGCTCACGCAGGAGCGTCAGGCCGGCGAACCACAAGGGGACTGCGTGGACCCATGCCACGGTGATGACGGCAGTCAGCATCAGCAGACGGTCAACCACCGGGTCAAGCACCTTGCCAAGGTTCGATACCTGCCCCATGCGGCGTGCCAGTTGTCCATCAACCCAGTCCGTCGCCCCAAGCGCCCCGAGCACTCCTCCAGCGGCGACGTAACTCTTCTGCCCGAACAGCAACCAGAGGTAGACCGGCAGGACGGCGAATCGGACCATCGTGACGGCATTGGGGATCGTGAGAATTCGATCGGTCTCCAGGGGTGAGGTGGTTGCGTCCACGGCCAACGGCCGACTCAGTCAACCGTCCACGAGGTGGCCGAGCGGAACAGCTGGGCCAGATCTCCCTTGCCCTTCGCCTCGGTGGCCTCGTTGACCTGCTGCGTCATCTGGTCGCCGTACTCCTGGCGGTGCACCGACCGGAACACGCCGATGGGTGTCGGGTCATGGACACCTCGAGAGAGCCGAGACAGGGCGAAGGCCAGTCCAGGGTCTTCAGCGTGAGCATCGTGGCGCAGGATGGCCGCTTCGCCGACGGTGGCGACATCGACGATCTCGAGATGGCCATTGGTCCGCTGAACCACGCCGCGTTCGCCGTCATCGCCAAAACGGATGGGCTCGCCGTGGACCAGAGGAATGAGCATCGAGGATCGGTTCGCCTTGCCGGTGATCGCCTCGAATGCGCCATCATTGAAGACGTTGCAGTTCTGGTAGACCTCGACGAACGCAGCGCCGTTATGGGCATGAGCCTCGGTAAAGGTGGCCTGCATGTGCGCTCGGTCCATATCGTGGGTACGCGCCACGAACGAAGCCTCCGCACCGATGGCCAGGCTGATGGGGTTGAAGGGATGATCGATCGAACCGAACGGTGTCGACTTGGTCACCTTGCCGGTCTCGGAAGTGGGCGAATACTGGCCCTTGGTGAGCCCGTAGATCTGGTTATTGAACACCATTATGTTGAGTCGAATGTTCCGACGCAGAGCATGGATGAAGTGGTTGCCTCCGATACTCAGCGCATCACCATCGCCGCAGATCACCCAGACGTCGAGATCAGGCCTTGTCACGGCGAGGCCTGTGGCAATCGACGGCGCACGCCCATGAATCGAGTGCACTCCGTAGGTGTTCATGTAGTACGGGAATCGCGCCGCACAGCCGATGCCCGAGACGAACACGGTCTTTTCTCGGCGCACCCCAAGGTCGGGCATCATCATCTGGATCGCCGCCAGGATGTTGTAGTCCCCGCACCCCGGACACCAGCGGACTTCTTGGTCCGAGCTCCAGTCCTTGCGGGTGGTCAGGGGAATCTCCACGGTGGTCATCAATTCTCTCCGATCGCTGAAAGGATGGCTGCCTCGATCTCCGCAGCCTTAAAGGGGACACCCCGCACTTTCGACAAAGGCTTGGCATCGATCAGGTAGTTGGCTCGGATCAGCGTCACCAATTGCCCCAAGTTGAGTTCCGGGACGATGACCGTGTCGAACGCACTCAGCACTTCTCCGAGATCCGCAGGCAGCGGATTGAGGTGCGTGAGGTGGACGTGGGCTGCCTTGCCGCCGGCGGCCCGTACGCGTTCGACCCCGGCATTGAGTGCTCCATAGGTCGAGCCCCAACCGATGACGCACACGCTGGCTGACCCCGACGGGTCGTCGAGTGCTGTCGCAGGGATGTCATTGGCGATGTGGGCGATCCGCTCCTTGCGCACCATGGACATCGCTTCGTGGTTGGCACCGTCATACGACACGCTCCCCGCATCAACTGCCTTCTCAAGACCACCGATCCGGTGCTCAAGACCCACATTGCCGGGCGGTGCCCACGGACGAGCCATCGTCTCAGGGCTGCGCAAGAACGGGAGGAAGATCGGGTTTCCCTCGGCATCGACAGCATTGGTCTCTTCGGCGAAGTCCGGAGAGAATGCTGGCAGGTCGTCGACATCGGGGATCAGCCAAGGCTCAGAGCCATTGGCGAGATAGGCGTCGGACAGCAAGATCACCGGAGTCCGATAGGTCACCGCCAATCGAGCCGCTTCCATCGCCGCGTCGAAGCACTGCGCCGGCGTGGAGGCGGCCACAACCGGGAGAGGTGACTCTCCGTGGCGCCCGAAGAGCGCCTGGAGGAGGTCCGACTGCTCAGTCTTGGTGGGCAGGCCCGTCGAGGGTCCGGCGCGTTGGACGTCAACGATGATGAGGGGAAGTTCAAGGGAGATTGCGAGACCGATCATCTCCGCCTTGAGATCAAGGCCGGGGCCCGACGTAGTGGTCACGCCGAGGGCGCCCCCATAGGCCGCCCCGAGTGCCGCCCCGATGCCTGCGATTTCATCCTCCGCCTGGAACGTCCGCACTCCGAACTCCTTGCGCTTGGAGAGCTCGTGGAGGATGTCTGAGGCTGGGGTGATCGGATAGCTGCCGAGGAACAGGGGCAATCCAGAGCGATCCGCCGCGGCGATGAGACCCCACGCCAGCGCCGTATTGCCCGTGATGTTGACGTACTCCCCGCCCTTGAACGGAGCAGGATTGACCTCATAGCGGACATGGAACAACTCGGCGGTCTCGCCGAAGTCAAACCCAGCTCGGAAGGCACGGCGGTTCGCCTCTGCCACAAGCTCGTTCTTCTTGAACTTCTCAGCGATCCAATCCAGGGTGCCATCGGTGGGTCGAGTGAAGAGCCAGCTGACGAGGCCGAGCGCAAAGAAGTTCTTCGAACGCTCGGCGTCGCGAGGCTTGACTCCGACCTCCTTGCAGACCTCCTGGGTCAGCGAGGTCATCGGAACCTCATAGACGTCAAAGTCATGAAGGGAGCCGTCAGTCAGGGGGCTATCGGAGTACCCCGCCTTGGCCAGCGAGCGCTCGTCGAATGAGTCGATGTTGACGATCACGACCATTCCGTGTTCCATCATGTCGATGCTCGCCTTGAGGCCGGCCGGGTTCATGGCCACAAGGACGTTCGGGCTGTCGCCGTGGGTCGAGATGTCGTGATCAGAGATATGGACCTGAAACGCCGAAACTCCGCCCAGCGTTCCCGCTGGCGCACGAATCTCAGCCGGGTAGTCCGGGAACGTTGCGAGGTCGTTGCCGAGCAGAGCACTGGCTGTGGTGAATCGATCACCAGTCAGCTGCATGCCGTCGCCCGAGTCGCCGGCGAACCGGACAACAACCCTGTCGAGCTTCTCCGTGACCGGGGGGCCGCCTTCCATGAGTGAGAATCCTTCCATCTCGAGCGCGCCCTGCACCAGGCGCCGTGACGATCCTAACGACGCCGATGGACCATGCCGGTCATGCTCGCGGAGTCCTCGCACACTTGATGTCAGCGACCACGCGTATCCTCTGCCCATGAGCATCATCGACACCGAGCCGACGGACGGTGCGACCGCACGGGGGCCACGCCACGTGCGACGACCCACGACACGGTGGTGGGCTCATCGGTGGAGCATCGCCATCTGGGTCCTGCTTCCCTACCAAGTGCTCTCGCTCATCGTCCTGTGGCCGCTGGTCGCTCGCGGCATCACGACACACCTGCCCTTTGGGACCGACGCCGTCCTCGACTCATGGGGATACTCATGGCTTCCTCATGCTGTGACCCACTGGATGAATCCGTTCGTCACGGACTACGTCAACTTCCCCGGCCAGGTGAACCTGCTGGCCAATACGACGCAGCTGGCGCTCGCTCTCGTCGAGTGGCCACTGACCGCTCTGGCCGGGCCCACCGCTTCGTTCAATGTGGCCTGCCTCGCCGCCCCGACCCTTTCTGCAGCAGCGATGTATCTGCTCGCCCGGACGGTGACGGAGCGCCGGTTGATCGCGTGGGCGGGTGGCCTGCTCTATGGGTTCAGTGGCTACATGCTCACTGCCCTTGGGAGCTTCCACTTCCAACTGTTCTTTGTCCCCATCCCGCCGCTGCTCTTCCTCGCCCTTCATCACCTCGTGGCCGTGCGACGTCAGCGGCCGTGGATGCTTGGCCTTGGGATCGCTGGGCTGGTGGTGATCCAGTTCTTCATCTCGACCGAGGTGCTCATGATGACGGCGGTCATGGTCGCTGGAGCCGGACTCTGTGCCTTGGCCCTCTGCTGGCATCAGATCATCACCTCATGGCGCTACATCCTGAGCGCGCTCGGGACTGCGGCCGGCGCGACCATTTCGCTGCTGGCGTGGCCGGCATGGATCGCCATCGCCGGACCTGGCCATATCAGCGGCTTGGTCATCCTGACGCCCCAGGCATACCGTGCCGACCTGCTTGGGCCGATCTTTCCCACGATCGCCCAAGCCATCGCTCCGGCAAGGCCCGCTGCCATCGCCTCTCACTTCGCCACCGCAAGCAGCGAGAACTACTCCTACCTCGGAATCCCCCTCCTGCTCGTCACCGTTCTCGGCATGATCGTGCTGTGGAGAAACCGGACCGTGGTGGTCGCCGGAATCGTGGCCGTGGCAGCCTTCATCCTGAGCCTCGGTGGAGCCCTGGTGGTCGCCGGTACGCCCACGCAGGGTTCAGTTGGCAACATTGCTACTGGGACCTGGATGCCCGGTCGACTCCTTGAGCAGTTGCCGTTGTTCGAGAACATCATCCCCTCACGATGGGCCCTCTTCACCTCCATCGGGGTGGCGCTCATCGCTGTCGCCCTGCTCGACCGGATGGTCACCTCACTTCCGCTCCCCGGAGCAGCGCGGGTCACTGCAACCGTGGCCCTCGTGGTCATGGTGGTTGTCCCGCTGCTCCCCCGCCTCCCCCTCGGTGAGGCCAGCCTCTCAATCGAGTACAAGCTGCCCAAGCACATGCAGCAACTGGTCGCGAACACCATCCCGCACGGGGCGGGCGTCATCTCCTACCCCTATCCGACCGGAGACAACTTCATGCGGCCGGTGACATGGCAGGCCGCCATGGACTTCCCCTTCAAGATGCCTGCCGGCTACTTCCGGGTCCCTCAAGGTTCCAGCCAGACGGTCGGGTTCGATCCGGTCTATGGCTACGGGTTCAGCTCCTACCCCGCTCAGGTCCTCGTCCAGCTCGAAGCCGGAACACCGCCGAGTCCGTCGGCAAACCTCCGAGAAGCATTCCTCACTCCGCTTCACACGTGGGGAGTGCGGTGGTTGCTTGCTGGCATCGGCCCTGGGCAGCACCGTCGAACCACCAGCCGATACTTGGAACACCTACTTGGTCATCCAGTCGCCCACAAGGGCGGAGTCTGGATCTATCGAGTACCCCAGCTGCATCGCTGAGGAGATCCAAAGGGTGCCCTCAACATCGGCGCCAGCCAACCAGACTTGGTGATCAGGCGATTGTCACGGCTGGATTGAGGAAGACGTCCTGAATGGCATTGATCAGAGCTGCTCCCTCGTCCATCGGCCGCTGGAAGGCCTTGCGGCCAACGATCAGGCCCTGACCTCCAGCCCGCTTATTGATCACGGCGGTGCGCACGGCCTGCGCAAGGTCGCTGTCACCCTTGGACTCGCCACCGGAGTTGATGAGGCCGATACGTCCGGCGAAGCAGTTCGCAACCTGCCAGCGGGTCAGGTCGATGGGGTGGTCAGTCGTGAGTTCGCTGTAGACCTTCGGGTCAGTCTTACCGAACGAGATGGCGTTGTAGCCACCATTGTTCTCCGCTTGCTTCTGCTTGATGATGTCAGCCTCAATCGTGACGCCAAGGTGGTTGGCCTGGCCCGTGAGGTCAGCCGAGACGTGGAAGTCCTCACCCTCGGTCTTGAAGCCCGGATTGCGCAGGTAACACCACAGCACGGTGAACATGCCGAGCCGGTGTGCCTCGGCGAAGGCCGCCGAGACCTCTTGGATCTGGCGATCCGACTCCGGTGAGCCGAAGTAGATGGTCGCTCCCACGGCCACGGCGCCGAGGTCGGCTGCCTGCTGGACCGACCCGAACATGATCTGGTCATAGGTGTTCGGGTAGTGGAGGAAGTCGTTGTGGTTGAGCTTCACCATGAACGGAATCTTGTGCACGTAGCGTCGCGAGACCTGCCCGAGCACGCCAAGGGTCGTTGCCACGGCACTACAGCCGCCTGCCATGGCCAGCTCGCAGATCTTGGCCGGGTCGAAGTACGCAGGGTTCTTGGCGAAGCTCGCAGCTGCTGAGTGCTCGATGCCCTGGTCGACCGGAAGGATGGACAGGTAGCCTGTCCCTGCCAGTCGGCCGTGGTTGTAGACCTGACCGAGGCTCCTGAGCACCGATGGGGAGCGGTCCGAGATGGACATCACGTCGTCGAGGTAGGTCGGCCCTGGCAATGTGAGCCAGTCCGACGGAAAAGCCGTGGCCTTGTGGTTCAGGAGGCTGTCAGCCTCATTGCCGAGAAGGTGCTCAAGATCCATGCCGTCAATGTAGACCACCAGGATCAGTCGCTCCGGTCTTCCAACGACGATGGCCGGCTCCCCTGCTGACCGAACATCGAGACCACCCTGGCAACTGCAGTCACCAAGAAGATCTGCCCGGTGAGCGCCTCCGTGATGACGAGGGTCCTCGCGATGTCGGACTTGGGCGTCAGATCCCCGAAACCAAGGGTGGTGAGCGTGACGTAACTGAGATAGACGAGGTCACTGCGCTCGGGTTGGATCGGCTGAGCGAGAAACGGTTGGGCTGGGCCGAACATGGTGGCGGCGATCGAGACTTCGGTGAAGACCAGACCGATCAGGACATAGACCGCCAGGGCGGCAGCCAGGGTGTTCAGCGAAATCGTCTCGTGGTTGAGTAGGTGACGCAGGACCACATACGCCGCGATACCGAGGACCAGCGCGAACAGTAACGAGATGATCCCGCGCGTGCCCGTGATGCCTCCGAAGAACAGGGCCGCCACTATCGGGAGCAGCACAACGAGCGCTCGTCCCGAAATGCGCAGTCGTCGACTCGCCTCTGCCGCATCCAACGCGAACAGCGCCGTTCCGGCGACGACAAGAGTTCCGGTAAACACGGCCGACTTGTCACTTGGCAGGAGCATGAGGACCACGAAGTTCGCCACCACCAAGATCAGCAAGAAGCCGAAGCGGCCTCGTGCCCACCCCAGCCATCGGTCGTGCATCGCTGCGACCTTGCTCATCCTCACGCTCAACCCTTCGGTGGCCGCCGAACTGGCCTCGGGCGGCGAGCAGGACCGAGGTCCTTCAGACGCTGCGGCACGTCATAGGCGCGAGGGTCAGCCACCTCGACCATGGTGAAGAACGAACGCGCTCGAGGGACGTCCCCAGACCGATCGTAGAGATCACCCAAGAGATACCACTGCCGAAGATGACGATCACCCGGATTGCGCCGAGCCTTGGCCGCTCCCGCTCCCTCGAGCAGGGCAATGGCCTCTGGAATCTTCCCGCGGTCAGCCAGGCTCCCAGCAAGCACGATCCGACCTTCCGCCAAGATGTCGGGGTCCGGCGAGTTCTGCCGAAGCTCTTCAAACAGCGTGCCGACGATTCGCGTGCGGCCGGCGGCTCGTGCACAATCCATCTCAAGCGGCAGATAGTTCGGGTCGTCAGTGATGGCCCGATAGGCCTCTAGGTGCCGCCCTGCTGGCCGCCAGATCTGTGCCCGGTAGGCCGCAAGTCCCGCTAGCTCAAGCACCTCGGGCACTCCGGGCGCATCGCCAGTCAATCTGCCTGCGAGTCGGGATGCCTCCTCGAATCGATGACGGTCATAGGCCTCAATCGCCTTCCCCATCGTCTCGACGAGCTTCTCCTTGCGGTAGGCCGTGGCATCAGGTGCCGCCTTGCGGATAGCCGTTGCAACGTCTCCGGGAACCTCCCGAGCACTCCGTCGAGGCTCCGCAGCCACGGTCGTCCTCGATCCCCACTCCTCGCCATCGACTCTGACCCATTCATCCATGGGGGGAGGAGGTCCAGACGGCGTCGGTGGCTCGTTGGTCGCGGGCCCAGTACTCCGGACGATATGCGCCCCTCGACGGGCAACCGAACCCCATGATTTCGGCATCGGGCGTTCATCTCGACGACCAGGAGCCCCTCGGCCCCGAGCATCTCCACGGCCCGACTCGGGCCGTCCACCTCCGCTGGGACGCGCTCCCGAAGATCGACCAGCAGAGGCTGAACCGCGCGTTGCGCTGCGGGGACTCCCCGGACGTGTCGTCCCCTTCGAGCGATCCCCACGCGATGACTCCTCACCGTCTCGGTACCAGCTGTCACGCGACGCCGCCGATCGAGGAGCCCCGCGATCAGGCTGGTCCCGCCGTCCCGTCCGGTCGCCCGGACCCGCAGAGCCCGCCCGACTCGATGACCCGGGACGCCGAGGTCCACTGGGCCGGCCACCACCTGAAGGCCGGCCGGAGCCCGGTTTCCCTCCCGAGCGAGAGGACGAACTGGGCCGACTCCCGTCACCTGGGCGCGACGATGGGGGTCTGCGATCTGCCATTTGATGAGTGTAGGCGCCGTGGGACCCCCGTCCGTCCGGCCCATTGAGCCTCAGGACGAGGTCCAGACCTAGGAGAGGATCGCGTTCCGTGACAACGCCTCAACTCCGCGAGGCTCACGATGCCATCGGCATCGACACCTATGGACCTCCGGCGACCACGACTCCAGATCGCCCCTGGCGACCAACCTGTGCGTGGACGCGAAGAAACCCCCGCCAGAGGCGAGGGTTTCTTCATTTAGAAATCCGGCGGCGTCCTACTCTCCCAGGGAGACTCCCCCCAAGTACCATCGGCGCTGACAGGCTTAACTTCCGTGTTCGGAATGGGAACGGGTGTGACCCTGTCGCTATGGCCACCGAAAAATTTGCTCCGGGCGCGCAGGATGACTGCGGCCCGAGAAGCTGCGTCAAGC
>CAIUMH010000046.1 GCA_903900235.1 uncultured Actinomycetes bacterium | reverse complement strand
CCACGTGGGCACGAAGGTCAGGTCGGTGACCCAGAGCTGGTTCGGCGCCGTGGCGGTGAAGTCCCGCTCGACGAGGTCGGGAGATCTCGGCGCTGCGTCGTCGCGCTTGGTGGTGCGGACTCTCTTCGAGCGTCGAACCCCTCGAAGTCCGGCTTCTCGCATCAACCTCGCCACCTGGTCTCGACCGACGTCATGGCCAGCGCGCATCATGGCCTTCCACATCTTGCGCGCTCCGTAGACGGAGAAGTTGGCCACGTGCAGGGCGCTGAGCACGACGAGCAAGGCGGCGTCACGCTGCGCCCTGGCCGAGAGCGGTCTCGACCTCGCTGCGTAGTAGGTGCTCGGGGCCACCTGCAGCGCCGTGCAGATGGGCTCGACCCCGAACTCCTCCTTGTGCTCGTCGATGTACTCGACGATCAGCGATGTGGGCGGTCGAGTCAGCCCGCGAAGAAAGCTGATGCGCTCTTCAGGATCGAGTTGGCTCGCTTGAGCTCACGGTTCTCCTGCTCGAGCTCGGCGATGCGCTTCTTGTCAGACGTCGTGGTCCCGCCGACGAGCCCATCATCGATGTCGGCTTGTTTGACCCAGCTGCGCACGCTCTCGACGCCGTAGCCGAGCTGTTCAGCGACACGCTGCACCGTCCCGTGACTCGTGCCGAGTTCATCGCGCAAGGTCCGCACGAGACGGACGGCCTGCTCTTTCTCCTCGGGGCTGTAGCGCCGCCCCTTGGGCAGAGATTGCTGATTCTTGATTGCCATGGCTCCATCCTTGTTTCCAAAGTCTGGAGCCTCCAGCCAACCCAGTGCGATTCACTCAGGAAGTGTAATTTCATTCAAAGAGTGTGGTCGATTTTCGACGAGCAGAGAGAGGTTCCGCCATGGAAAAAGTCACTCGGACAAAGGACGGACACGCCACGCGTGGCCGTCGCAGTGTCGTGGCGTTCGGTGTTGCGGCACTCCTCGTGGCCGCTGGGTGCAGCAGCCAGTCGTCGAGCACATCGACGACGGCCGCAGTGACGACGACGACATCAGCGACGACAGTCCGAATCGGACTTGAAGGCCCGCTCACCGGGAGTCAGTCGAGCGTCGGGATTGGCATGCTCGATGCCGCTCGACTGGCCGCCACAAACCTCAACGCATCCGGCGGAATCCTCGGCAAGAAGGTCGTCATCGTGCCGATCGACGACAAGGCCGATCCCGCTACCGGCGTGGCTGCCGCAACACGCGCCATTGCCTCTGGCCTGAACGGCGTGGTGGGGCCATACAACTCCGGCGTTGGCATCAAGACCCTTCCCCTCTACCTCAAGGCGGGACTCGTCCCGATTCGCCTGACGTCGGCGAACAGCACTGAGGGTCTTGGCGTGACCCTCCAGCCGATGACCAGCCAGATCGCTCCCGTGGCGACCGCCGCCATCACCGACTGGAAGAAGGTCGGATCCGTCGCCCTTGTCTACGACAAGACGCAGACCTACACAGTCGACGCCAACTCGGCGATGACCTCAAGCCTGAAGGCTGCCGGGGTGACCATCACCTCCGACACCGCCATCGTGCCGGGAAAGAAGTCCTACGCCTCGACGATCGCTACCGTCGAAGCCACCCATCCTCAACTCATCTATATCATCACCTACTACCCCGAAGCCGGCCTGATCGCCAAGGCGATGTTCGAGGCGAAATCACCGACTCAGTGCCTGGCTGACTTCGGCGCCTACGACAATGAGTTCATCCCCACAGCCGGCATCGCTGCCGCCAAGAACTGCCCGGTCGTAGGCGTCCCCGCACCCAACGACTTCGCCAACTCGGCTTCGATTGTCGACCTGTACACAACCACCTTCCATACCGCACCAGGAACCTGGTCGCCGTACGCCTACGACTCCGTCCAGATCCTGGCCAATGCAGCGACCTCCGCCGGAGGGTTCTCGAGTGCGAAGCTCAAGGCAGCCCTTAACGCCCAGTCAGACTGGATGGGATGGACCGGCAGCGTGAGCTTCCCAGCGGCAACAGGAGATCGGGTCCCGCCGTCGGTGGCCGTCGTCGAGTCCAACGATGCAGGCGAGTTCCATGAGGACCGATCCTGGGCTGCGGCGACGAACGCTTCCTTCTGATGCCGTTGGTCTCTTCGACCCCGTCGAACGACGGGGTCGTGCGGCCTCCAGCAAGGAGAAGATCTTCAGATTGACTCCACCGTCGCATGCTGCCCTTCGGCGCGACAGTGACAAGACATCAGATCGTCAGCCACCCTGCGCCGGCCGAAGACCGAGATCCGTTTGCCCTAGGTCCACAGCACGGAGAGGCCAACTCGGATGTGTCCGGGCTGGGAAATCGTCACGTCTTCGTCGCTGAGTGGATTTGGCACCACTGCAGCCCCTTCTGCATCTTCGTTCGTGAACGACGTCACAGGAGAGTCAACGATCCCTTGGGTTGTGTACGCCCGAATCGATGAGCGATTCGTGCCTTCGACAAACGCTCTCCCGAGGGAATCGCATCAGATTCCAGGCGAATCCACCGTCACCGGAACGACGCCAAACTCCTCGCGAACCTCGTCGAGCGACCAAGCCGCCATGGCGAAGTGGTCAGTGTGGCTGAAGTCCCGGCGAACGCGAGCACCACGTTCAAACGCCTCACCGAGAAGTTCTATCGCCCCGGGTCGAAGCAACGAGCCGGACTTCGGGGAGAACCCACCAGGGTCAAGGACGCCGGCTTCGTGAATCAGCAGGTTGCCGAGGAACTGAACCAAGTTTTCCTCACAGTCGTTCATCGCCATCTGAAATGCCCCAAGTGCGATCTCTCCCTGACCCGAGGGCTCGTAGCCCGCGATGACGTGGTTCATGTCATGGCTCACCGCCACAGCGGTCATCATCGAGTCCCCTTGTGATCCCGGAACGGGAATCCCGTTGCGGCGGTAGAACTCGAGGTAGCTCTGACCCAGAGAGTCAGGTGCGAGGTGCCGGAACTCATCGATCCGGGCGAGCAATTCTGGATCGACCGGTTGAGGGGACCACGCGTCCTCATCCGAAGAAGAGCGGGTGCCGCGTAACGATGGCTCCTCGTTGAAGCTGGCCACCGATCCAAAGCAGCGCATCCAGTCGGCCATGGCGGCCTCTGCCCCACTGGCGATCCAGTCCCGGCAGATTTCCAAGTCCGCACCATGGAGGTCGAGCGCCTCAGCGTAGGCTTCGGCCCGCTCTACCTGCTCGGCCGAAAATGGGTGACGAGAGAGCTCCAGCGTGACCAGGATGAGGTGAAATCGCCGTCGTGCCCCCTCATCAACGAGCACTGCCGCCAACTCCATCGGCTCAAGTTGGCTGAGATCAGCATCCTTGAGGTCGCTTCGACCCCAGAGGTGATCCACCACGGACCACAAGATGGCTCGTTGTTCATCCGTCGACCCATCACCCACATTGATCGCACCGAGCAACCCCCGGGTTACGGGTTCGACGAGTCCTGGTTCAACGAGAAATGGCATGTCACTCTCCTTGGGGGGTCAATCTCGGTTTCGATTAAATCAGAGTCGATTATATGTCTAGGTTGATGGGGAGTTGTGTGAACCGGCCTGGGTATTCCGGAGGCTCTGGGGTGACCTGCCTTCGGTGGAGTCGATCCAAGAGACTCAGGCTGCCGTCGTCGGTTGAGATCGAGTCTCGAACTCGATCGGTGTAAGCATGCCAAGGGAAGAATGCCTCCGCTGGCGGTTGTGAAATATCTCGATGTATTCGAAGATGGCCGTTGCTAGTTCGACTCGGGTGTTCCATCGTTTCCGGTCTAGGAGTTCCACCTGCATCCGACTCCAGAAGGACTCCATCATGGAGTTGTCGTAGCAATCGCCCACCGAACCCATCGAGGTCAGCAGCCCTGAATCGAGGGCCCGACGAGTGAAGGCCCAGGACGTGAACTG
>CAIUMH010000045.1 GCA_903900235.1 uncultured Actinomycetes bacterium | reverse complement strand
TCTACAACCGCACCATGGACTGGGCCGACATCGAGGCGATGATCGCCATCGGCTCACTCGACGTCGACCACACCCTCGGCACGCTGGTCCGCTACCTCGGCGAGGACGACGAGCGGGTGGAGCGGCTGCGGTCGCTGGCGCCGGTCGACGGGTAGCCGCCGGAACTCAGTTTCGCTACCGCTCGACTTCCTCCACGGCGCGGAGCACCAGGATCGTGGCCCACCGGAGCGCATCGCTCGCCTTCCTGGAAGACACGAGGACGACCCCGTAATGAGCCTCGTCCTTCACGTCGAGCAGGCGGCCGAGCGTCGAGGCCAGCTTGGCGCCGTCAGGAACGGCCGACTTCAGGAGATCGGTGGCACCCCGGTGGTCGTCGCCACGGTGCCGGTTCCGAAGCCGGGCGCAGCAGATGGCGTCACCGGCTGCGATTCCGGCCAGTACGGCGAGACCAGACGAAACGCTGAGGAACTCATCGCGGCCCTGCTCTGCCAGCACGTCTTCGGCAACACCGAGGTAGGCGCGCGCTGTCCGCAGCCGCACGCGGGCCTCACCGATGCCACACGGCGCGGTCTTGGCTGGCTTGGGCATGGTGCGCTACCTCCCCATCTTCGTTCCAGCAGTCGACAACCCGATGCCGGCAAATTCGAACATCTCAACACCATCCTGATGGATCTCCTCTACCAGCAGCCCGTTCTGCTGCTGGCTGGTCCATTCGCCGATAGATAAGTCCACGACCTGGAGAACGTTGCCACTCCACAGCCGAACGTGGCTTCGCAGGGTGTCTAACTGATCATGCCAACGCGCTGCCTCATCGGGAGTCGCAGGGGCCGCCTCCGGCGCTGTCGGGATGGACCTCACCTTGTTGTCCCGCCGTCTTGATGGGGCCTCGTCGGGCATGGGCGGATGGACCACGACGAGATCGATGTCACTAGCGACGTCACCATCGCCCCGGGCGGAAGAGCCGAACACGCACGCGTAGACCGGCGCCGGTTGCCACGCACCGATCTCGGCACGCATGCGTCTCCAGAGCTCGACACGCAGGTTGGCGAGGACGTCGGCCGCGGCCGCCGCAACGTGATCCCGATTGAGCTGATGCACTCGGTTACGGCCCATCTCCATCGCCTCGACGATCCCCTGTTCGACAAGTCGAGCCAGGCATCGACGAACACCGATCTCCGAACCACGTGCCGCCTGGGCAGCTACCTCGCCGACCGTTAGGGGCCGCCCAGAACGGGCCAGAACGGCCAGAACCGGTCCATCCAGCGTCGGGGTCACTGCGCGTGTCGGGTCTCCGAGGTCCATGATCATAAAGTATAGGTGCCTCTACTATTTGAGAATTCCGCAATCCAGACGGTCATGCGAACGCTGAAGCTCATAGTGGAGGATGCCGGAGGAGTACAACGATCCGGAGGAGCCGTCCGTCCACGATCCCTCCGTCAACGTCCTTAAGAGCTTCCTCATCGGCCTCGCCCTGAACCTCGACTCCTCGATGCTCAACGGACTCATCTAGATCGGGGCCCCGATGGCCAGACGGACGTCGGTCCTTACCGTCTTTGCCGGCACCTCGATGGTTGCCATCCCGGTCAGCCAAGAGGTGGTCGGCGGTATCAGCGCTAACTTCTTCTTCGGTTGGGCACTGCTGGTGTTCGCCATCGGGACATTGATCATGGTTGCCATCCCCCACGGCGCGTTGCGCAGGGGCTTTGCCGTCCTCGCCGACACGCTTGCCGCACGAACCCCCCGATCTGGTCGCCGAGGCGGCCCAGGGCGTGTACCTCGAGGCCACCATCGGCCACATCGATGATCAGGGCCAGGCCATCGCCGGCCAGGAGAACAACCAACCGCCGCACGGGCTTACCTGTCCGAGCACCGTCGGCACCCCGTTGCCAACCATTACCCTCGCGCATGGACTCAGAGAGCCAAGGGACCCGTCAGGCCCCTCCGACTCACCTCCGACTCCTCGCCACCACCTTCGTGATCGGGGCCACCAGTTTCGGCGGGGGCCTGCTGGCCTATGTGCGCCAGGTCTTCGTCATTACCAAGGGATGGGTAGACGAAGAGGAGTTCATCGAGTCGATGGAGATCG
>CAIUMH010000044.1 GCA_903900235.1 uncultured Actinomycetes bacterium | reverse complement strand
TTGGACGCCGCGATCCGAATGGTGAACCAGTTGCGAGAGGTCCTGGTCCCGCCGGGCGTAGACGGCCATCTCGAGTGCGTCGATCGCCAGGTCGCTGCGCAGCGAGGTTGAGACCTGCCAGCCGACCACTCGCCTGGAGAACACGTCGACGACGAAGGCGACATAGACCCAGCCGGTGTGGGTCTTGACGTAGGTGAGGTCAGCGACCCAGAGCCGGTTGGGACCGGGCGCTGTGAAGTCCCGCTCGACCAAGTCCGCTGGTCGAGGCAGACGGTCGTCGCCCAAGGTCGTGACCTTGAACGCTCGACCCCGTCGTGCGCCGACGAGTCCCATATCGCCCATGAGTCGCTCGACGGTGCAGCGAGCGACGTTGGTCCCCTTCTTGTTGAGGGCGATCCAGATCTTGCGGGCGCCATAGACGAAGTGGTTCTCGTCGTAGGTGGCCTGGATCTCTCGGACCAGCTCCTCGTCTCGGAGAGCCCTCGTGGACTTCGGTCTTGAGATCGCGGCGTAGTAGGTGGCGGGAGCGAACTGCAGGGCTCTGCAGATCGGCTCGACTCCCCAGGTGGCTCTGTTCGCTTGAATGAAGCGAACTACCTCTTCGTTCGACCGTCGAGCTCGGTCGCGAAGAAAACCGACGCAGCCTTCAAGATCTCGTTGGCTCGGCGGAGCTCACGGACCTCCTTCTCGAGGGCCTTGAGCCTCGCCTTCTCGTCGGTGGTGAGGCCTGTTCGAGCACCTCCGTCGACCTCAGACTGTCGGACCCAGCTGCGCAATGTCTCAGGTGTCATGCCGAGCATGCCGGCGATCGCCGTCATCGTCGCCCACTCGGAGGGATACTCCGATCGGTGCTCGATGACCATCGTCACTGCTCGCTCACGCAGCTCCGGGGAGTAGCGGGTGTTCCTTGCCATGACTCAATCCTCTCAAGGGAATGAGCCTCCAGGAAACCCGGTGTGATTCACTACTCCTTGAGTGATCGTCGCTCCATCGTGGGGATTCCGGGAGTGGTGTCGTTGATCCCCCAGCTGATGATCACCTCGGGGGTAATGCGGAAGCGTGTTGCGCCGTCGACCTCTTCGATCGCCGCCGTCCCGATGATCTTGATTCCTCGAGGCGTCCACGGGTCGAGAGCAGCGAGATCATCGATCACGACGGTGGCCCGAGGGTTGGCCTGGAGGTTGCGGTAGCGAACCGTGGCCTTAGGGTCGAAGCCGCCGGTGATCACGTCGTCGCCCATGAGATCGAACACGACGGGAGCGACATCCGGGCGACCCGTGGCCGAGGCCGTGGCGAAACGCATTAGCGGCTGGCTGGCGAGATAGTCGCGCTCGGCTGGAGTGAAGGCACTCATGACTCAGCCCCCGACGACGGAGCGGGTGTCAGCGGGTAGAGGTCAAGGTCCCACCACTGGGCCATCGGCAGCGTGCGTATGGTGGCCTCGGCATGCTCTGGGTCCTCGGCGAAGGTCTCGATAAACACCGTTCCTCGCGCCAATGACAGGTGGATCGAACCGATTCGGCCCTCGGCCTCGAGCACCTTGACCTGCGCCTGCTCCTCGGCGACCACGGCGAAGACCTCGTCCATTGCAGTGCCTTCTCTGAATCTGCAGATCATCATGAATGTGTCCATCAACTCCTCCTCCTGTGTGTGGGTGATGAGTATCACTCTCACACCTGAACCATGGTTGAGGTCAAGTACTACGGTTGAAGCATGCCGGTTGGTGACACGTCATTCCACAAATGGTCGGTCGGCCAGGTGGCCGACCGCACGGGCCTGTCGGTGTCGGCGCTGCACTTCTACGAGCGCGAAGGGTTGATCTCGAGCATTCGCAACGAGGGGAACCAGCGTTGCTATGGCCGCGACGTCCTGCGACGACTTGCCTTCATCCGTGCCTCCCAGCGCGTTGGAATCCCACTTGCCACAATCCGCGAGGCGCTCGAGGATCTGCCCCGTCAGCGCACGCCTCGCGAGGATGACTGGGCGGGACTCTCGGCCTCTTGGAGAGATCGGCTCGATGAGCAGATCAACGAGCTCGTGCGGCTCAGAGACGATCTGACGAACTGCATTGGCTGCGGCTGTCTGTCGTTCAAGCGGTGCCTCCTCGTAAATCCTGCGGATGTCATGTCGCAGGAGGGTCCGGGACCCCGCCGGCTCATGCCGGGGACGCCCCGACCGGAGGAGCAGGCGGTCATCTGAGCGATTGGCCACGATGAGCGATGTCCGATTGGCTGGCGATGGGGAATGCTATTGATCCACTACTGTTTTTCCATGAGCAGTCCTCCTGTGCCAGCGGGGGTCGTCCACGATCTTCCTGCCGATCTTCGTCGGGCGCTGATCGAGAGCACCCTGGCGCTTGCGGCATGGCGGGATATCACCCCGCTCGCTCGCAACGAGTTCATCTGCTGGGTCGAGGATGCCAAGCAGCAGGCAACCAGGGACCGTCGAATCCGCCGGACCAAGGAAGAGCTCGAGGAGGGCATGCGGCGGCCCTGTTGCTGGCCCGGCTGCACCCATCGCGAGCGCACCGGTCGGGCGGGCTGACGCGGCGGAAGCGCGGAGAGACCAGTGGAGGCGGGCTGAGCAATCAATCCCGTGCGCACGATTCAGAGAGAGGCCAGCCGGATGATTGTTCCGTCGGCGTCCGACCTCCTTGCGGTCCTGTCCACCAGTCAGGTCGATCGCTTCACCTGAGCGTCGGACGCGTTGCTGGGCGCACGCCCAACGAAGAGGCCTCCGCCTCAAGGAGCTGCTTCTTCACGTCGATCCCCCAGCGATAGCCACCAAGACTCCCATCGGACCGGACGACACGATGGCAAGGGATAACGATGGCCAATGGATTGGCTCCACAGGCCGTCCCTACGGCCCGAACGGCCCGGGGTGCACCAATGGAGGCCGCCACCTCAGCGTAGGACCGGACCTCGCCTGAGGGGATCTGTCGGAGCGCCTCAAAAACGCGCCACTGGAACGCAGTCCCGTGCACATCGAGGGAGAGGTGAATCCGTGCCGAGCGTCCTTGGCTCAGCAGGGCAATTGCAGTCGCTGCGTCGGACAGGCCGACGGGGTCCTCGTTCAGCGAGGCCTCCGGGAACGCTGCAGCGACCTCTCCGAGGAGTGCTCGGGGCGAGACTCCGATTCGGACGGCTGCGAGGCCACGATCCGAGGCCACGACGATGATGCACCCGAGGTGGCCCGAGATCGTGGTCCATCGCAGCTGCTGCCCTCGCGCTCGGTCGAGCTGCTCGGAGCGGTCCATCCCTAGGGTTGGCGGGCTTGTTTCGCAATAGGAGTGCACCGAGGTGAACCCGCCTCCTTCAAGCACCAGGCCGACTGACGAGCTCGACCGGAGCAACGCCCTGGCCCGGCCGGTCCTGAGGGCTTGCCCGAACTCTCGAGGCGTCACGCCGAGGATCAGGTCGAATGACTCTGAGAGCGCCCGCACCCTCGTGTGGCTTGCCTCGGCCAGCGATTCGGCCGGCACCGGCCCACCGGCAGCGATCATCGTCTCGCAGGCATCGAGGACCCGAGTGGTATGGCGCAGGCTGGACGGTCGAGTCGATGAGGGCATCAAGGAGAACTCTAGGGAAGCGACGCGTCGGTGGCACTGCGAATCCGGACATCGTGCCGCTGGTCCGGGGGAGTGCCGGCTCAGGCGAACTCGGGGAGAACCGCCTCGCTGAGCAAGGCGATGGCATCCATCGGGGCGTCGCCAGCGCCGAGGGTCCAGCCGGGCACGATGAACTCGTCGCAGCCGGAGTCAACATAGTCACCGAGCTGCTCGACCAGCTGCTTGGCGGTGCCAGCCAAGAGCGGGCGACCGGCGGACTGGCTGCGCAGCCGAGCGCCCTGCTCCTCGGTCGACGTGACGATCACCAGCGCTTGGGTAGTGCGCTGGATCTCGCTCGGATCGCGGCCAATGGTGTTGCAGTGGCGGTCGAGCACGGCGTTGCGATGCCGAAGCTCCTCTGGCGTGCACCAGGAGTTCCAGATCGAGGCGTGCTGCGCGGCAAGGGCCATGGTCCGTCGCTCTCCTTTGACACCGAGCAGCAGCGGAAGGGGCTGCTGGACCGGACCGGGCTCGCACGGCGCATCCTCGAGGCGGAAGAACGTGCCATCGAAGGTGGTCGACCCGCCCGAGAGGAGTGATTGGACCACGCTGACGTACTCGGCGAACCGGTCGATCCGGGTCCGAACCTCACCGAGCTCGATCCCGTACGCGTGATGTTCGTTGATCTGCCAGCCCGCACCCAGGCCGAGGATCACTCGACCATCACTGATCTGGTCCACGGTGGCGGCCCAGGCGGCAAGCACCGCCGGGTGGCGGTAGGTGGCGCTAGCCACCAGCGTGCCGAGCCGAATGCTCGAGGTCGCCTCGGCCAGGGCGGCCATCGTGGAGGTGGACTCGAGCATGGCAACTGTTGCCGGCTCCCCGATCGGCTTGTCGTCCATGAAGTGGTCAGCCACATAAGCCGCGTGCCAGCCAGCTGCCTCGGCTTGGAGCACCAGAACCCGAGTCTCGGCATAGGTGCGTTCGGGGTTGGGCCAGAGGGAGAATCGCACGGCCCCAATCTACCGGCGAGCCCGCCGCCAGCGCCTCGAAGTATCGTGCCGGCCTATGGCCACATTGCATCTCCCGGACGTCGATCTTGCCTATGAGTTGGTCGGAGCGGGCCCACGACTGCTCCTCTTCAATGGAAGTGGATCGTCGATGGCCGACATCGAGCTGCTCATCGAGATCCTTGGACAGCGCTTCGAAGTCCTTGTCCACGATCAGCGAGGCCTGGGCCGCACCGGCATGGCCCGTGGCGGCATCTCGACGATGGCGGACTACGCCGCCGACGGGGTGGCGCTCCTCGATCACCTGGGCTGGGAGAGCACGATGGTCCTGGGCCTGAGCTTCGGAGGAATGGTCGCTCAAGAGTTGGCAGTCACGAGACCTGAGCGGATCTCCCGACTGGCATTGCTGTGCACCTCGTCGGGCGGCGCTGGTGGATCGAGCTACCCGCTCCACGAGCTCGCGGCCATGGAGCCCTCGCTGCGGCGGGCCACCGAGGTGGCGATTGCTGATTCCCGCTTCGATGACACCTGGTTGGCAGAGCATCAGTCAGATCGCGCTTTGGTTGAGCACATGACCGCTCGGGCCGACCGGGAGCGCAGCGATGATGAGCGCCGGGGCGAGGTGCTACAGCTCGAGTCGAGGCGTCATCATGACGTCTTCGATCGTCTCCCTCGAATCTCGTGTCCCACCCTGGTGGCCGCCGGCCGATTCGATGTCACGGCTCCGTTGGAAAACTCCATGGCGATCGCTGCCCAGATTCCCCAGTCTGAGCTGAGAGTCTATGAAGGTGGACATCCGTTCCTGCTCCAGGATCGTCGTGCCCTTGTCGAGATCATGGAATTCCTCGCTGCGGGCTAGGCGCCCGTCGGGGGTGAGATCGCGCAAGGGAGAGCTGATCGTCACCTCGGTGTATCGACGCATGCGTGGCCTCCTCCTGACGCCCTTCTTGGGCTGATGTTCGAGCGTGGTCCTGTTGCCGGAACCCGCCAAAGGCAGGCCAATCAAAGGACCAACGAGAGGGCATCGAATCTCTTCCGAGCGTGACGGCTCTTCGTGATTGCAGTGCTCGGCGCCGAGGTGTGTGCCACGACCGTCGCCAGTGAAATGGCGATCACAATGAGCGGGTCGGGCTCGAGGACTCCAGCCGCGGGTACCCAGCCACCCCTTGGCGCACTGAGGAACGGGGAGTCATCGTTCGGCCACCCTCGACGGATCGAGTATGACCGGTGGCCTCGGTGAGACCCTGCTCACTCGGGCCGATCGTTCGCGCACGTGGAGCGACACCGGCACAGCGGGGCCGTCGCTGGGGGATCCTTGCCCAGACCGATGTCGAGGGCTCGAGTGACGAGGTCCACCTCTGGAACCTGACGCTTGGAACGCCACAGTGCGCCTGAGCTCGACCTTCGAGGTCACCTGCACTCACAGCGGACTCGGTCCTGGCCCTGCGGATGCAACGGCGCCGGTCTCGTCGAGCAACTGAGTCCCCTGGGGAATGGCTTTGACAGACTCCCCTTCGCCCACCGGTTGGCTGTGAGGGGTCGCTCCTACGCTCTGTCCCGAGCGGCGAGCAGGTCGGCGATGACCAAGCGGGTCATCGACATCATGGCGGTCTGGGCGGCTGCTGCCTTGACGGGATCCGGATCGCCGAGCACATCGGCGAGCATGGTGGGCACAATCTGCCAGGAAACGCCGAACCGATCGGTGAGCCAGCCGCACCGTCCAGGCGCCCCGCCTTCGCTGAGGGCACCCCACAGTCGGTCCACCTCTTCCTGGGTCTCGCAGGGAACGAAGAGGCTGACAGCCTCGGTAAACGGAAACTGAGGTCCGCCATCGAACAGCATGAGCTCAAGCTCGCCGATCCGAATCTTGGTGGCAGACCATGTGGGGTTCGGCGCTCCCTCAGGCCGCTCGAGGGTGCCCTCGAGGAGCTCGGCATCGTCGAAGACTTCGAGATAGTGGCGGGCAGCCTCTCGTGCACTGCCGTCGAACCAGAGGAAAGGTCGAATTGTGTTCACAGTGACTCCAGGTCTGAGGGGGATTCCATCTTCGTCGTTTGACGGTACCGTCGTCGATCAAGGATGAACACGCATAGGTGATACTGAGTGATCGAGATCCGGTGTGCAGCTTCCCGACCGTGCTGGCTGAGATGCTCGATCTGAGCATCATCCTTGTGGCGATGAGCAGACCACATCGGCTCAATGTCATGACCATGGAGACGATTTCAGACGTTCGTAAACGTTCGACAGGGTCGAAGGTGACCGATCAGTGCGGGCGGTGATCCTGACCGGAGCAGGACGCGGGTTGTGCACCGGTCTCGGTTCGAAGTCACCGGGTCACGGGGCGCCGGGAACTGAAGGTGTGGTCCCGATCCCGAGAACCCTGTCCGCCCACGAACACGTCACCTCGCTCGATCAGCGAATCCATCGACTCCGCAAGCCGGTGATTACTGCGGTCCAGGTGACACCCCGCAGTGGCGCGTGATCGGTCATGCAAGGATTAGACCGTGTCCATGTCGGTTCGCTGTCGATTCGATGACGTGGGTCCCTCTGGTCCGCGAGCCACTGAGTTCAGTGATCTCGAGGAGGTCATCGTCGCCCGAACGACGGCCGAGGTCGCCGGAGCGCTCGCTCGAGTCGAGGCAGTGGCACGAGAAGGTTGGACGGCTGTGGGATTCGTCGCCTACGAGGCGGCGCCAGCGTTCGATGACGCGTTCGTCGTGCAACAGCATCATCTCGATTCGGTCGAGAGTCTCCCTCTGGTGTGGTTCGGAGTCTTCGCCTCGTCGCACGTCATCGAGCCGCTCCGCGACGCCGAACCGCCCACCGCTGGTACCACCAGAGCATCGACTCAGGCCGCAGTCCTTGTCGGTTCTCCTGATCCGCAGGGGTCCGAGTGGACCTGCGACATCAGCCAGCATGGCCATGACCAAGCCCTTTCTCGGATCCACGACGCCATCGTCTCGGGTGAGACCTATCTGACCAACTACACGACGAGGTTCCGGCGGTCGTGGTCAGCTCGAGATGACGCGTTCGCCCTCTACCAGCGGCTGGCCTCGAACTACGCCAGCGGGTTGCACGCCTATCTCGAAACTGATGACTGGGTAGTGATGAGCGGCTCGCCGGAACTGTTCTTCGATCTCCGTGACAATCAACTCACCGTGCAGCCCATGAAGGGCACGGCGCCGCGAGGTCGATGGGTCGCCGAAGACTGCGCCATTGCCGAGGCACTCTGTCAGTCACCAAAGGAGCGGGCCGAGAATGTCATGGTGGTGGACCTCGTGCGCAATGACCTTGGCCGGATCGCTGTGTCGGGAACCGTCACCGTGCCCGATCTCTGCGAGGTCCAACGTCACCCTGCCGTCTGGCAACTGTCATCGACGGTGGTCGCCACGCTCCGTCCGAAGACCACGCTGGTCGACGTATTCGGAGCACTGTTCCCTTGTGCCTCGGTGACCGGTGCACCCAAGGTGTCGACGATGCGCCAGATCGCCGAGCACGAGACCTCCCCTCGTGGGGTCTATTGCGGGGCCATCGGGTATGTCCGCAGACCCAAGGCGGAGGACGCGCTGAGTGGGCTTGAGGCTCGATTCTCGGTGGCTATCCGCACCACAGTCATCGACAAGACCACGCAGGTGGCTACCTATGGATCGGGTGGGGGGATCACCTCGGACTCGGTCCCAGAGGTCGAGTGGCACGAGCTCCTCTTGAAGGCTGACGTCCTCAGGGCCGCCTCGACGGGCTCCGTCGCTTCGGCCACCCTGCTCGAAACGATGCGTTTCGACCCTGCGGATCGGACGAAGACCGCACCGGGAATCCGCAATCTCAATCGTCACCTCGATCGGCTCCACGGCTCGGCGGACCGATTCGATCGCTCATGTCCTCCCGATCTGCGGCGCCGGCTCGTGGACTCGGTCGCTGATCTCGGACCGGTCAGGGTGCGACTCCTTCTGCACCCAGATGGCTCAGCGACGATCGAGCACCATCCGCTCCCTGAGGACCCCACCGCTGTCGCCGTTGTTCGGCTGTGCATCGACCACGTGCCGGTCGATCCCGCCGACGTCGGCCTGTTCCACAAGACCACGGACCGCCGCCGATACCACGAACGCAGCGACCGCCACTTCGATGCCGATGACGTGGTCCTCGTCAATGCACGCGGCGAGGTAACCGAGACCACGAGAGCAAACCTTGCTGTGCGATTGGATGATCGATGGTGCACCCCGCCGATCGACAGTGGTCTTCTGCCGGGCGTCGAGCGCGGTCGTCTCGTCGATGCGGGGGTGCTCCATGAACGCATCATCAGCGTGGCCGAGTTTCGAGAGGCTGAGGAAATCGCCACGGTGAGCTCGTTGCGAGGGTGGACTCCGGCAGTTCTCCACTCCTGCCTTCGATGCCAAGCGGGGTCGTGACCTCACCAGCAGCACCGTGGCCGTGATCGTTGCCTCAGGCAGCTGACGATGCCGTGCCCCTCAGCGCCGGGGGATGGATCGGAGCTCGCCGATCAGCTCAGTGGCCATGGTGGGATTGATCCCTGCGGGCAAGGTCACCACCAACTCGTCCACCATTCCGCCATAGCGCTCGGTGAGCAGTCCGGGGAGCTTGGCGTAGGTGGCCGTCGGGACGATGGCATCGAGCACGTCGTCGGGCAGGATGTCCCCGAGCCCCGTTTCACCGTTATCGCGAAGGTGCTGACGGAGGCGACCAGCGAGATCAGGGACACCGAGTCGGTCGAGCGCCGCCGCGTAGGCCGGGGTGGTGAGGAGGAATCCGAACAGCTGACGTTGTCTCGCCAGCTCTGGTTGGAGCGAGGCGGTATCCGGGCCCGTGACGACATTAGGAGAGGCGATGACCCGGGGCGCCGGCCGACCGGCGTCACCGGCTGCCTTGGTGGTGATCGGTGTGACCAGAGTGGCCATCGCCACTCGGTCGGAGTTGGTGGGGTGGGTGATCACGCCATCAGCGATGGAGCCGGCCATGGCCAACATGCGAGGTCGGACGGCTCCGACGAGGATCGGCGGGGCAATGGTCCCCTCGGCAGGTCCGGGGTTGAAATAGGTGGGGACGCGATCAATCGCCAGGGTTTCGGTCGCCACCGAGGTCTGCTCACCGACGATGAAGGCGGCAAGGAGGGCACGAATGGCCACAACGTGGTCGCGGAGCCGTTCGACGGGGGAGGACCAGGTCATGGCGTAGCGACCTTCGATGACCTGGCGGATCTGGGTTCCCAAGCCCAGCTCGAAGCGACCAGACGACGCGATCTGGGCATCAAGTGCCTGATACGCGAGGAGCGTGGGGCTCCGGGCGAAGGCCACCACGACGGCGGTTCGCAGGGTGATGGCGTGAGTGAGCTCGGCAGCCAGCAGGGCCGTGGCCATCGGGTCGTGGACCGTCTCAGCCAGATGGACGCTGTCGTAGCCGAGCTGTTCTAGCTCGACACAGCGGCGGGCTGCCTCTGCCGGTCTGAGCCGGGGATCGACTCCGGAGGCGATGCGCACCCCGGTCGTCATGACTGTGAGGAGCCTCGCTTGATGATGGCATCGGCCTTGTCGGAGAGGCGGTCCTGATCGAAGCGGTCCTGGATCCAGGTCTTGGACCATTGGTTCTCGACACGCCAGGCCTCGTGCCCGGTGAGGTTGCCGATCTGGTCGTACATCTCCCGAAGCTCCGTGACGACCATCGGATCAAGTCCGGCGATGGTGGCCGCCACCTCGACCGAGCGCTCGAGCAGGGCGTCGTGGGTCGTGACCTCAGTGACGAGGCCCCAGGCCAGCGCGGTGGCGGCATCGACAAAGTCGCCAGTGAGGCTCATTCGCCGAGCTCGGTCGATACCGATCAGGGCGGGGAGGCGAATGGTCATGCCGCCACCGGGCATGACGCCGACGCGGCCGTGGGTGTCGGCGAAGCGGGCTCGCTCGCTGGCAATCAGGAAGTCGCACCCGAGGGCCAGCTCGAGGCCGCCGGTGACGGCGGGCCCATTGATGGCACCGACGATTGGGGTGGAGTGATTGGGGAGCATGCCGAGTCGTCGGGTCTCCCCCTCCCAGCGCTTGGCGGCCGTCTCGGCGAGCTCGGTCCCGAGGTTGCGCAGATCGAAGCCGGCGCTGAACGCCGGGTCGGCTCCGGTGAGGACCATGGCTCGGATCCCATCCTCAGCATCGAATGCCTCGATCACCTCGCCCAGGTCGACCACGAGCTCGGCTGACAGGGCGTTTCGCTTGTCGGGCCGGTTGAGGGTGATGACGGCGACAGGTCCGACAACCTCAGTGAGGACGAGTTCACTGCTCATGGGATTGCCTCCAGTTCGATGCGCTCTCGGAAGGGTAGGCCGATCAGGGTGGTCGGCGCAGGGTTGGGCGCCTGCTCCAGACGAGCTTGGCCGGTAGGATGGATTAGACCATGCACACCATCTTTGTGATCCTTTCCCTTGTCGTGGCACTCATCGCGCTGGCCTCGGCAGCGATGGATTTCCGCGGAACTCCGCAGATCGAGGACCTCATGCGTCGCCTCGGCTACCGGCCCAAGTTCGAGCACATGCTCGGTGTGATCAAGGTGGTGGGTGCCCTTGGACTCCTCGTTGGCCTCGTCATCGGACCCCGCGTCCTCGCGCTGGCCGCCGCGTTCGGGTTCACGCTGTACTTCGTGCTTGCGGCGCGGGCACATCGGCGCATCGGCGACCCCACCAAGGAGACGGTCCCAGCCATCGGGTTGACGGCGCTGAGCGCAGCCACGCTGCTCACTGGCGTCCTCTCCTAGTCGTCGTCGAAGGCTCACTGGGTCCCACGGCGAGGGGCTCGGGCATCTGAGAGGATGCGGAGGCATCGAGGGAGGGAGTCCGATGGAATTGTTCGAGTCCTGCGCCTTGGGGCCGTTGACCCTGCGAAACCGATTCATCAAGGCGGCGACCTTCGAGGGACGCTCACCGAGGGGCGAGGTCACCGAAGACCTGATCGACTTCCATCGCACGATGGCCGCCGGCGGGGTGGCGATGACGACGGTGGCCTATCTGGCCGTCTCACGTGATGGCCGCACAGATCGCCATTGCATTGTTCTCGAGGATCGCTCTCGCGACGGCCTCGCTCGGCTCGCCAATGCGGTTCATGCCCAAGGCGCTCTGCTCGGCGCGCAGCTCGGTCATGCCGGCCCGGTGGCCAATGCTCGATCGAACGGAGCACCCTCGCTGGCTCCGTCGGCGGGAAGGAGTGCCATGGGGTCTCGACTGACCGAGGCCACCGCAGCCGACCTCGAGCGCATCATCGAGGACTTCGCCTCCGGAGCGGTGGTCGCCGTCGAGTCGGGGATTGACAGCCTCGAGATTCACATGGGTCACAACTACCTGCTGTCGAGCTTCCTCAGCCCCAAGTTGAACCGGCGCAGCGACGAATGGGGCGGGAGTCTTGAGCACCGGGCTCGACTGGCCCGACGCGTGGCTGCAGCGGTCAGATCGGCTGTTGGTCGAAGGGTTGCCGTCACGGCCAAGCTGAACATGGACGATGGCGTCGCCGGGGGCTTTGGTCTTGCCGAAGCCGTCGAGGTCGCTCGAATGCTCGACGAGGACGGCAATCTCGACGCCCTCGAGTTGACCGGGGGCTCTTCTCTGTCGAACCCGATGTACCTCTTCCGCGGAGACGCTCCACGGAAGGATTTCGCCAAGACCCTGCCAATCCCCTTGCGCCTTGGGTTTCGAGTGGTCGGCCGTCACTTCATGCCCTCCTATCCCTTTGAGGAGGCCTACTTCCTTCCCCAGGCCAAGGTGGTGACCGAGGCCATCAGTCTCCCTGGCATCCTGCTCGGGGGGATCACGCGGCCAGCGACGGCTCGGAGTGCCCTCGAGGAGGGATTCAGCTTCGTCGCCCTTGGCCGACCACTGCTCATGGAGCCCGGGATCATCAATCGCTGGGCGTCAGGGGACGAGTCACCTTCTGCTTGCACGCACTGCAATCGCTGCATGCCCTCGATCTACACCGGCACGCGCTGCGTCGAGCTCGATGACCCGAGGACCACGATCGCGCCCTAGCTGGGAGACCCTGTGGTCACGAGGTGGTCGAGGCGCTCGAGTGTCTTGATCATGGCAGCCTGGTTCTTGGCTGGGAATCCGAGTGGTCCGAGGGCGATGCCCCAAGGCTTGGAGTAATCGAAAGACTCCGTGACTTCGGTGCCACCCTCGACCGGGACGAGCTCATAGCGCCAGACGAACTGGGCGAAGTGGTGCCAGGCGATGATCCGGCCTTCGTCGAACTCGCTCACCGTGTTCTTGGTCACGTATGGCATGCCGACCTTCATGTCCATGGAGAACCGGGCACCGAGGCTGAGGCGAGCCGGGTTGTCCTTCGAGGCGGTCACTGATCCCGACCCATCGATGACGGGGTGCTAGGAGGGATCGGCCAGCACCTCGAAGATCTTCTCCGCCGGGGCGGCAATCGTTCGGGTTGCGGAGACGATGCGTTGGGCCATGAACCGAGGTTACGCCGTCATGTCCGGCGGTGTGCGACGCCCGTCCTTGTGGGCGATACTGGATTCATGGTGCGTCGCAGCGGTCTTCACGAAACGCACGGTGGCCAGCGAGCAGGCTCGCCGGCCTCCTCCCTGATGGTGTGGTCGAAAGATGGCAATGGAATTCGCTGAATCACACCACCACGGTTCCGTGACGGAGTCGGCCTTCACCCTCCACCGGGGGGATCGGGAGATCCCGGGACTGCTCTGGCGCTCGGCGGTGGAGCGAGGTCCACTCGTGCTTATCGGCCACGGTGGCAGCGCCTCGGTGACCGAG
>CAIUMH010000043.1 GCA_903900235.1 uncultured Actinomycetes bacterium | reverse complement strand
GACCACGCATGGGACCAGAGCAGATGGAACTCCGATCACCGATGAGATGATCGAGGCCATGGCCGACGAGGCCGAGCGCGGGTACTACGTCGAGGAACTACGACGTCGTCGAGGTGAACGACCAGCCTTGGGTTCTTCGCCATCGACCGTGGAGTCAGTTCGACCCGATCCTGAGCTCAAGCGTGACGTGCTGCTTCGGGCGTCCGCCCAGGGGGTGAGCGTGTCCGAGGCCATCCGAGAGGCACTCCGGCAGCACGGCCAAGCGAACTAGGGCTGGCTTGATCCCCTCAACGAGGAGTTGGGGCATCCAGACCACTCGCAGGGGAAGTGTTCGCACCAAGGCCGATGTCCCTCAGCCCGCCATGGTTCCGGCGGTTGCCCAAGGCAGGAGCAATCTCATGGGGTGAGTGGCTATCGTCTTCGCCCGAACGCGGCAACCGAGGAGCTGGTCTGGTCCTGAATGCCTGAGCCTGCAGTTGCTCCGGCAACTGCGACTGCCGTGGGTGGCAGTAAGGCTCCGCTGACACTGCGAAGTGAGTGAGTTCTCAGAACGACTCCAGGCCTTGATGGAACTTCCAAGTTGGCGGTGGATGGAATCACTCTGGCGCCCAGAACAACGCCTGCGGTTTCGAGCCGACAGCCGGCAATGAGTCAGATCTCTGGCCGTTACCGTTACCATCAACACAATGATATTGTTGTGACGTGCCGCTACCCGCATTCGAACCGTTGACAGGTCGACTTCCTGCTGGCGAGCACCATGCTGAGTGGGAAGAGGTCGTCGACCGATTCGGCTGGAACAAGCGCCGACGTCAGCTCATCGACGGCATGGCCGAGGCACTAACGCTGCTCGCCAACGCCGGATGCACTCGAGTCTGGATCAATGGAAGTTTCGCCACAGCCAAAGAAGAGCCGGGCGACTTCGATGTGGTGTGGGAACCAGACGGGGTCGACCTCGATCAACTCGACGAGATCTTCTTCGACTTCGCTGACGGCCGAAGGGCGCAGAAAGACCGGTTCGGGGGAGAACTCCTCCCGAACGTCGTGGAGCGGTTGAGCGGATTGGTATTTGCCGAGTTCTTCCAAAATGAACGAGATTCGGGATGCAAAGGCATCGTCGTGATCGACCCAAGGAGGATCGAATAATGATCACCAACGAAGTGCAGTACCGGACAACAAAGGCCCACCTGGCAAAGTTCCGAGACGCAATCGCAAACCTCGAACGGGATCCAACCGAGGAAGTGCGTGCCGGAAGACTCCGGGCGCTGGAAATGGGAGCGCTTCGCTCACAAGCCGCCGACCTCGAGACGGAGGTCGACGAGTACGAGATGCTCCGTTCCGGCAGGCAGACCACGTTCGAAGCATCGTCGTTAGCGGAGCTGGCCGGTGCGCTCGTAAAGGCACGCATCGCCAAGGGGTGGACACAGCTCCAGCTGGCAGAAGCGCTTGGCGTCGCCGTGCAGCAGATTCAACGCTACGAGGCCACTGAGTACACAGCAGCCAGCCTGGCTCGGCTGTGTGATGTCGCCGATGCACTCGGAACTGAGGTTCGAGAGACCGTTACGCTAAGCACTGCACGGGCCTGAACCCCTGCACGCACCTTAAGATTGGGCTTGCTGCAAGTCTGGCAGGCCTACGCACCTAGGTGGAGCCACATCTCGTGAATGGTGGCGGCCGATTCTGCTGAGGCATCGTTGCCACATTTCCTTGCCAGAGCTGCCTGCTTCTCATGCCTGGCGATCACGTGCGGCCGGCGGCGGGCAGGGGAGGAATGGAAGCAGACCTAAGACGAACCGGCCCCTGAATGCAGCGCTTGATCCGTTTCACGGTCTGCTCGGCGATTCGCACCATGCGCTCCGACGCCGACGCCGTGACCGCGGCCGTTGCTTCGGCTTGAGCGATCGGCTCGGGGTCGTACTCCGCCCGGTTCTTCAGCGGCAGGAGCCTGCGGAGTTGAGGGGCCGCCTCTCGTTCCTCCTCCACGATCCTTCGCCACGGTTCCTGCCCACTACGGACCATCATCGCTAGTTCGTCCATTGCAACTTCGAGCAGGTTGACCGGATTGCCAGCGATCCGGGCCGCACGGCGGCCGCATCCCCGTCGGCTACTACAAGGACGAGACCAAGTCGGCGGCCACCTTCAAGGTCATCGACGGAGTGCGGTACTCGGTCCCCGGCGACTACTCCGAGATCCGGGCCGACGGATCCATCCACCTGCTGGGGCGCGGTTCGGTGTGCATCAACACCGGAGGGGAGAAGGTCTACCCCGAAGAGGTCGAAGAGGTGATCAAGACAGTGCCGGGCGTACTGGACTCGGTGGTGGTCGGCATCCCCAACGAGCGCTTTGGAGAAGAGATCATCGCTGTCGTGCAGCTCTCCCCCGGCACGGCCGAGGGGTCGATCGAGGCCGACACGGTGATCGAGCACGTGAAGTCCTGCCTATCGAGCTACAAGGCCCCACGCCAGGTGCGCTTCGTCGAGACCATCGGACGGTCCCCTTCGGGCAAGGTCGACTACGCCCGCCACAAGGCCGAGACGGCCGAGTGGCTGGGCGTGCCGTTGAGCTGAGGAAGTCCAGGGTCGTTGCCAACTCGGTAGCTCATTCTGGGGCCAGACAGATCGGCGAACTTCCTCGCGTTGATCGTGTTGGATCAACCACAAGGGCCCGCCATTATCCACGCGATGACCATGACCGAGCAGTACCGCCGGCTCCTACCTGGAGCACCGACCTGATGAAGGGCACGCATGGGACCAGAGCAGATGGAACTCCGATCACCGATGAGATGATCGAGGCCATAGCCGACGAGGCCGAGCGCGGGTACGACGTCGAGGAACTACGACGTCGTCGAGGTGGACAACCAGCCTTGGGTTCTTCGCCATCAACCGTGGAGTCAGTTCGACTCGATCCTGAACTCAAGCGTGACGCGCTGCTTCGGGCATCCGCCCAGGGTGTGAGTGTGTCTAAGGCCATCCGTGAGGCACTCCGCCGATACGTCCAAGCGAACTAGGGCTGGCTTGATCCCCTGACCGGGGAGTTGGGACATCCAGACCACTCGCAGGGGAAGTGTCCGCACCAAGGCCGATGTCCCTCAGCCCGCCATGGTTCCGTCGGTTACCCAAGGTAGGAGAAATCTCTTGGGGTGAGTGGCCACCGTCTTCGCCCGAACGCGGTAACCGAGGAGCTGGTCTGGTCCTCAATGCTTGAGCCTGCAGTTGCTCCGGCGACTGCGCCTGTCGTGGGTGGTAGTAAGGCTCCGCTGACACTGCGCAGTGAGTGGGTTCTCAGAATGAGGCCAGGCCTTGATGGAACCTCCTAGTTGACGGTGGATGGAATCACTGTGGCGGCCAGAACAACGCCGGCGGCTTGGAGCCGAACTCGGCCTTCAATGAGTCAGATCTCTGGCCGTTACCATCAACACAATGATATTGTTGTGACGTGCCGCTACCCGCGTTCGACCCGTTGACAGGTCGACTTCCTGCTGGCGAGCACCATGCCGAGTGGGAAGAGGTCGTCGACCGATTCGGCTGGAACAAGCGCCGACGTCAGCTCATCGACGGCATGGCCGAGGCACTAGCGCTGCTCGCCAACGCCGGATGCACGCGAGTCTGGATCAATGGAAGTTTCGCCACAGCCAAAGAGGAGCCGGGCGACTTCGATGTGGTGTGGGAACCAGACGGGGTCGACCTCGATCAACTCGATGAGATCTTCTTCGACTTCGCTGACGGCCGCAGGGCGCAGAAAGACCGGTTCGGGGGAGAACTCCTTCCGAATGTCGTGGAGCGGTTGAGCGGATTGGTATTTGCCGAGTTCTTCCAAAATGAACGAGATTCGGGATTCAAAGGCATCGTCGTGATCGACCCAAGGAGGATCGAATAATGATCACCAACGAAGTGCAGTACCGGACAACAAAGGCCCACCTGGCAAAGTT
>CAIUMH010000042.1 GCA_903900235.1 uncultured Actinomycetes bacterium | reverse complement strand
GGCAAGCGTGCCCATCTCCACAAGCGCTCCGTCGCGCAAGATGCCAATACGGTCGCAGAGGGCTTCGACCTCGCTCATGATGTGCGACGAGAGGAAGACCGTTTGGCCTCGATCACGGGCCTCGCCGATGCATGCCCTAAAGGCCTGCTCCATCAGAGGATCGAGTCCACTAGTTGGCTCGTCGAGGACCAGCAGGTCGGGTCGGACCATGAGCGCTGCGATCAAGATGACCTTCTGACGGTTTCCCCTGGAGTAGGCGCGCACCTTCTTCGTTGGGTCGAGATCGAACCTGTTCAGGAGGTCGTCGCGGTAGTGCTCGTCCACCCGCCCCGATACGCGTCCCAGCAGCGACAGGGTCTCCTCTCCGGTCAGCGATGGCCAAAGGTCGGCCTCCCCGGCCACGTACGCGAGCCGACGATGGACCTGAGCCGGTTGCTTCTGGCAGTCGAGCCCGAAGATCTCGGCTCTCCCCTCGGTCGGTCGGCTGAGCCCGAGCAACAAACGGATGGTGGTCGTCTTGCCGGCCCCGTTAGGTCCGAGAAAGCCCACCACCTCCCCCGGGGTCACCTCAAGATCGAGGTGGTCGAGAGCAACCACGTCGCCGTACCGCTTGGTCAGTTGTTCCGTTCGGATCGCACGGTCGGACATGGAACCTCCCTGGGGGATGCGCGGCTGTATCGGATCCTAGGCACCCGCATGATCAGACTGACTTCTTCCAACCTCGGACCTGGTCATGGTGTCACCGCCAGCGATGGTCTCCTCTTCCCGATCATGGTGTTCCCAACGGCACCGCTTCTTCGGCGGGTGTGCGATCTTCGGGGAGATCGTGGGAGCAGATTGCATCCGCTCTTGGCACCATTCGCCAAGCTGCGTGGCAGTACTACACCACCCGTTTCCGCAGAGAGTTCGACAACATTGGCGGTTCCGGAGAAGTCTTGTCGGAAGGTGAGGTGATGGATCTCGCCGTTTCGGAGTCTCGCGCTGTCCGTCGTCGTCGCCGCAGCTGACGGTCAAGTTGATGAAGGTTGTCATCGACGCCAACGTCTGGATTTCTGCCGCAATCCGAAAGGGGCCTTCACATCTGCTCGTAGGGCAGTGGATGGCAGTTGCGGACTTCGAGGTTGTGATGTGCCACGAACTGCTCGACGAGATTGCGGAGGTGCTCACGACGAGAGAACGACTTCGACGGTGGATCTCCTCTGGCGGGAACCGGTATCCGGTGGAGGCCGCCGACCGAGGCTGGATTCGTGGACAGGATCGGTGACGCTTCGTCCCGCCAGCCTCGCCATCCGGGGACGAGCACACTCAACGCAGCGGTCCCGTTTCGGGCACCCACAGCCTGAGACCGGCGCCCCCACCACTCGGAACTATAGAGTCGGAGCATGGGTGCCAAACGATCCGTTCCGGCACCGGTGATCACGGAGTTGCCCGAGATCGGCGTCACCGTGATCTCGAGGTGGCTGTACAACTGCTACGTCATCCACGATGGCGGCGGCGGGCAACCCTTCGTGGTCGACCTGGGTCTGCCATCGCAGATCCCGTTAGTGGCGGACGTGTTGTCGGACCGGGGGTCGGACTTGTCCGAGCTCGGGGCGGCAGTGGCCACCCACGGACACGCGGACCACGTCGGCGGCCTCCCTACGCTGCGCAACCAATATGGAACTGCCGTGTACCTCCCAATCGCGATCGCCGAGATGCGCGCAGGGACACGGGCCCTCCGACCGCCGGGCATCAGGGAGGTCTCACAGATCCTCCCGGTGATGGCGAGCCAGCCCCGAGACCTGGTGGCCTCCAAGGAGATCTCCGGCACGGCGACGTCGATCGGCTGGAGCGGCAAAGGGGTTCGGCTCCCGTTCGAACCGGACTCGTGGCTGTCCGACGGCGAGCACCTCCCCGGGCTCCCCGACTGGCAGGTGCTCAACACTCCCGGCCACAGCGATGACTCAACCTGCCTCTTCCATGCACCCACCCGCACCCTCCTTTCAGGCGATGCGGTCCTGTCGGCTGACGGGCGGGCGTGGTTCAACCCCGAGTTCGTCGACCCCGAGTTGTCGGCAACCAGCGAGGTCCGACTCCGCGCCCTCGACGTGGAGCACCTCCTGCCCGGTCACGGCCTAGTGGTCACTGGCCCGCGTGTGATGACCGAAGCGCGAACCCATACCGACCAACCGTCGATCGGTGCCAAGGCCTCAGCGTTGTGGCAGGTCCTGCGCAACCATGCCGGCCGCCAAGCCTCCTGACCGGCTGCCGGCTCCCTTCCTCGTCCTGACGTGAGGTGGTTCAGTCGAGCTCGGCGAGGACCTCTCCGATGATCTTGGTGGCCTCGTGGGCCGGGAGCGGATCCCCACCTTCGGCGGCGGCCACCTCGGCGGCGAAGTCCTCCACCGAGTGCACGACACCGACCCCGATGACCCGAATGACCCCAAGGACTCGAACACAACGGGATCCTCCTGGACGCCGCTCGAGGTCGGGGGTTCGAAAGAGACCCTTCGGTGGAGGCGATGGGACTCGAACTTGCCGATCTCAAACCGCCATCGTTGTTGTCTGACATACCCGTAGTACAATCGGAAGATGCGCAGAGTGGCCATTCGCGAGTTGAACCAGCGCACCGCTGAAGTGATCGCCCGTGTCGAAATGGGTGAACGCGTGGAGATAACGCGCAACGGAACGCGAGTGGCCATCATCGAGCCGGCCTCGCCTTCTCCACTTGGGGCACTCCTCGAGGCTGGAGAGCTACGACCAGCACAAGGCCGACTCCCTACGTTCAGCGCGACCGTTGAGGCGGCTCATGACAGCCGCGGGCTCGATGCCGTGATCGCAGACCGCGGGGTCGATCATCGGTGGTGACACGCGGTTGATCTACATCGACACTTCGGCCGCCATGAAACTCGTCCGCCCGGAGACTCATAGTGCAGAACTTTCGCGGTGGATCGACGAGCGAGCGACCATTCCGTTTCTTTCGTCCGTGCTCATCGAGGTGGAGTTGATGCGGGCGACTAGGCGCACCGAACCACTGCAATTGGGCCGTGCTGCAGAGGTACTCGCTGGCATCGGTATCATCACGCTGTCGCAGGCCGTTTTGACACGCGCCGCCGGGTACGAGGATCCCGACCTTCGGTCGCTTGACGCCATCCACCTCGCCACCGCTGAACATGTAGCCCACAGATCGGGTGGTGATCTGCATGGATTCCTCGGATACGACCAGCGCCTCCTCGACGCCGCTCAGAGCATTGGCCTTCCGATAGTTGCCCCTGGGCTCTTGTGACGGCTGATGTTCTTTGTCGACTCCAACTGGGTTCGAACGAAGAACTTCTGGTGGAGGTGACGGGACTACTTCCGCACCTCCTTCATCGCCTCTGTTCCGAGGACGAGACCTAGCAGTCACTCATCATGCGCAGGGCTTCGCATAGTTCGGTGGCTCGAAGGCCGAGTTCACCAATCTTGGTGGTTAGCACTGCTCGCTTAATGCGCTGGAGGCCATCGAAGTTGGCGACGCACTCGGTGCTGAGCCCCTCGTCGGTGCCGAGGCGGATTTCGGTGGGGATGGAACGGATTGTCCTCGTGACGGGGGCGACCACCACGCCCGTCAGAACGGGCACTGCTTCTGAGCGGGTAACCACCAACACTGGACGGCGAGCAGATTCGATTTCTGCCCACCAGATGTCTCCTTGTCGAGGGATCGTCACCATGGCTCCTCTTCGATCAACGTCCTAGTGGCGGCATCGAGTCCGTTGAGATCAGTACCCGTCTCGGGGATTTGTCGATAGGCCTCAACGATCTGCTCCCCGGCTTTCTGTCGTCGGTACTCATCGATGATGCGCTCTAGTCCCATCCTGACCAAGTCGGATCGACTCGATGCTGCCCCTCGGGCAACCAGTTCATCAACTTCCAGAATCAGCGCTTCATCTACACGGGTGACGAGTTGTGCCATACGTCAAGTATACCAATGTGTATTACATATTGCCATGCAAGCGGATGCGGATCGTGCTCACTCCCTCGCCGCACCTGGCGAACTCGGTCGGTACCTGAAAGCCACCTCACAAGGTGGATGGCCATGTTGATGCCGACGACAACGATTGGTGGAGGTGATGGGACTGTCCTCGAACCCCCTCCGGGGAGTCGCTGGAGATCAGCCGAACGGCGGCGGCCGCCCGGTTTGCGCCGCCCGGGCGATCCCGCGGATCATGTCGGCGAATGCCCCGCCAGCCACATACGTGGTGTGCTCGACACGACCTGCGATTCTCCAAACGTCGCCGTGTCGGGCATAGGTGTCGTGGTACACGGCCCCGACATCGAAGAGTTCGGGCCGACCCTCCCACTCGACGCCGTTACGGTTGAAGACGTGGACCCGCCCCTCGGCATGGTCCGGACCGGTGAAGTTGATCTCGTGGGTCGAGGTGGTGTGGAGGCAGAAGGCGAAGATGGCCATCGCCCCGGGCATCCAGGCCGCGACCTCAGCGGGGGTGCCGGCGATGCCGCCAGCCGAGGAGTAGTCGACCAGTGCGTCAGGTAGGTACAACGCTTCCCACCGTGTCCAGTCACGGTCGTCGACGGCGTAGGCGTACGCAGTGGCGAGATCCTGGATCGCCGCCCGATCGGCCAGGC
>CAIUMH010000041.1 GCA_903900235.1 uncultured Actinomycetes bacterium | reverse complement strand
AGCCAAACTCGGAGATTGATCGTGATGGAATCGTCGTCTCATCTGACATCAGTCGTCACCCTTGATCTTGATCGTGGTCGTGGTCACCGGCTTGCGCGGGCGAGTCGTGGTGGTCACCGGCTTACGCGGGCGAGTCGTGGTGGTCGTCGGTTTCGGCGGCTTGGTCGTCGTGGTGGTGGTCGGCTTCGGGGGCTTGGTCGTCGTGGTGGTTGGCCGGGTCGTGGTGGTTGTGGTCGGTCGGGTCGTGGTGGTCGTCGGAATCGGTGTTGTTCCTCCGGATGCCGCCTTGATGGCCGCCTTGACCCGCGGGTAGGTCCCGCAGACGCAGATGTTGCCGATTGCGGAGTCGATCTGTGCGTCAGAGGGGACCGACCCTGACTGCACGAGACGCGTTGCGGCCATCAGCATCCCTGACTGGCAGTACCCACACTGCGGCACTTGGTGATCGACGAAGGCCTGCTGGAGCTTTGCTCCGGCGGTCGTTGCGCTCAGCCCCTCGATGGTGGTGATGGCTCGTCCGACGCCTTCGCTCACGCTCGTGTCGCATGACTTCTCCGGGGACCCGTCGATCCATACGGTGCAGGCCCCACAGATCTCGACACCGCAGCCGTACTTGGTCCCCGTCAGGCCCGCGTAGTCACGGATCGCCCACAGCAACGGCATCCCAGTGTCGGGAACATCGATCGAATGGGTCGCCCCATTGATGTTGAGATTCACCTTGGTCATGGAGATCACCGCACCTTTCTGGTCGCCACATGTCGACCTGTCCATGACCCTACCGATACCCCTGAGAGAATCAAGGGCGCGGAGGCGATATGAGAGGATTCTCACTTTCGTCATAGAATTGGGTCATCCAGCGCTCAAGATCAGATGGGGTGTCGAGGTCGCGATCATCTCCGTCGCAGTCCACGAGAGTGAGCCAACCTTCCTCCGCTGCTCGTCCGAGGAGCTTTCGAGCCCCTGCGTCACCCTGAGCCACACTCGCCGCTTCCTCGAAATGCTCTGCCCCGATCAGAACTGGGTGACCTCGCCTCCCATCAAAGGTGGCCTGGGCTATCCGGGAACCGCCGCGGTATGCGTCGAGGACGGCCGTCACCGCCGGAATCCCGATTCCCGGCTGATCCACCAGCGTCACGAGCACCGCATCGGCCCCGCGCTCGATGGCGGCATGGAGGCCGCATCGGAGCGAGGAGCCCATCCCATCGGCGAAGCGTGGGTTCGAGACCACCACCGCAGGAATGGGGACCACGGGTGATGACGCACCGGTGATCACGACCACGTCCGGAAGGCCTGCCCCAAGCAGCACGCTCGTTGCTCGAGCGACAAGGGTTTGGCCTCCAATGACTACCTCAACCTTCGGGCCACCCAGCCTCCTGCCCTCGCCTGCAGCGAGGACGATGCCGACGAGCCCCATCAGCAGCGATCGGCCGATCCACTGTGGATCGGGCCATCAATCTCCTTCAATCCAACCGCACTCCCACCGTTGAGGACCGCCACGATCTCTGCCGCGATTGCCAGTGCAGTCTCCTGAGGTGTCGATCCTTGGAGATCAAGCCCAATAGGGGCCCGCAGTCGGGAAAGCTCCTCATCGCCCAATCCGACTTCTCGGAGGCGACGCTCCCGATCGAGCGTCGTCGATCGGCTGCCCATCGCACCGACGTAGCCGGCTGGGCTTCGCAACGAAACGGTCAGGGCCGGAACGTCATATTTAGGATCATGGGTGAGCACGCAGATGGCCGTCGAGCCATCGATGGGTGCCGTCTCAAGGAAGACATGTGGCCATTGCACCACGACCTGACTCGCCGACGGAAACCGCCGCTCGGTGGTGAACACGGCTCTCGGGTCACACACCACGACCTCGAAACCAAGGAATGTGCCGACCTCGGCCAGAGCGGCGGCGTAGTCAATCGACCCGAAGATGTACATCGCTCGGCGGCGGCCGAACGGGAGCACGAAGAACGCACTCGAGCTGATCGAGATCTCTTGCGCCTCTCCACCCGCAGCGAGAATCGAGCGAGCTTCGTCGATGATCTTCGATGTGATCTCATGTCCACCGAACGCGCCGAGCACGTCCTCGGCGGTGACCACAACATGACCGGGCTGCTCCAGCGAGAGATGGCTGATCAACGCAGCGCTGCGGCCAGTTCCGACGACCTCGATGAGACGCTCGAGCAGGCTGCCCAGTTCATCACCGACCATCTCGAAATGGACCTCCACTGTGCCGCCGCAGATGAGCCCGACCTCGAGGGCATCGTCGTCGGTGACCCCCCACGAAGTTCGCCTTGAGGGTGCTCCCGCCAGGATCTCAGTCGCCACCTCGTAGGCGGCCCCCTCCACGCATCCGCCAGTGATCGATCCAATGACCTCGCCGGTGCTCGTCACGGCCATCATGGCTCCCGCCGGCCGAGGTGATGATCGCCACGTGCGGACCACCGTAGCGATGACCACGTCCTCGCCCGATCGCCAGCGATTGACGATTTCAACGATCTCGCTGAGTTGATCAGCCATGGTCGACACAGCCATCGGCCCAGGCCTCACCGGCTGGTCCGATCTCTCGCTTCCAGATCCACGCTTCTGTTTTTGTCCGATCGATCAACTCGCGCGCCGCCACGAATGCCGCATCTCGATGAGCGGCGGCGGCGGCCACGATGACCGCAACGTCACCCGCCGGGACTCTTCCCACTCGATGGAGGATCACTGCTGCGCCCAGGTCGTGCCTGCGGGCCACCTCGAAAGCGATGGTCTCAAGCTGTGCCTCTGTCCGGGTCTCCCATGCCTCGTACTCGAGCGCCTCGATCACGCGTTTGTCGTCGGGGCTTCGGGTCGATCCCTCGAAGACGACAAATCCTCCGCAGTGCTGGGGTGGGAGCTCGAGGAGCGCCTCGCTGCGCTGCAACCTGCACGTCACCAGTCCGGTCCGGATGATGGGCTCGCCGTTCATCGCTGCCGCTCAATGCATCCGCCAGACACTGGTGGCAGGATGGCCAGCTCCGTTGCTTGCTGCCCGATGAGGTCATCTCGGCTCACGACCTCGCCGTCCACGGCGATGCTCGATGAACGGCTCACGCGAGCGAATTCCGGACCAAAGCGGATATCGAGCGAGGCGACCACCTCTGCAGCATCATCGGCATGGATCTCTAGGGTCCTGATCCCCGCCAGTTCTGCGGCGCGAGCGAACAGCAGCACCGTCGTCATGGAAGAGCCTCCACCTCAACGGTGATACCTGAATCAAGACCACCGGGCGGGACAATGACCCACCCCGTCAGCCCCAGTGAGCCCGAGAGCGCTTGACTCGATTTGGCCTGAATCGGCTGCACTGCTCCATCGGTTTGCGTGACGGGCTGAATCACCGTCCGGACGGCATCACCTTCAATCGACCCTCCGAGCTGTCGGGGAACGGAGCTCGGAGCAGCTGGGCGACCCGCCATGGCTCGAAGCCCTCGGCCCACCACAACGTGGCTGCACGCGACGACCGAACCGGGGTTCCCAGGGAGCACCACCACACGTGCCTCACCGAACCGCCCAAGCGCGACTGGCTTCCCGGGGCGCATGGCGACTCGCCACATCGCCACTGAGCCATACTGCTCGAGGACGGACCGCACCCAGTCCTTCTCCCCCACACTCGCCCCGCCACTCGTGATGATGAGATCGCAGGATCGGGCGAGTCCTTCGAGCGCTTGTCGGATCTCCGCCGGATCGTCGACGGTGCGCTGGACACTCACCACCTCCGCTCCGAGGCTTCGGGCAATTGCTGCAATCAGCGGCGCATTCGAGTCACGCACTCGGCCCACCCCTACCGCTTCGCTCACCCCCACCAGCTCATCGCCCGTCGAAAGCACGCCCACTCGAGGCGCCGGAATCACTCGAAGATGGGTCCACCCAAGCGCCGCCGCCATTGACAGCTCAAGCGGACCAAGAATCGTTCCATGGCCGAACACCCACTGGCCAGCTTTCACGTCCTCCCCCTGGGGACGGACGAACCTCCCCACCGCGAGACCACCAGTGATCTCTATGCTGGCCGTGTCCGCTGAGGTCGCCTCTTCCCATGGAATCACGCAGTCGGCGCCATCAGGGATCGGCTGACCCGTCATCACCTTCACGACGATGCCAGGGCTGATCTCGTCACCGACCGTCAAGACGACGGTCCCGCCCAGACCATCTGCTGCTCGAGCGGCATAGCCATCCATGGCCGAATTGCCGAAGGCCGGGACGTCATCAGAGGCCACCACGTCTTGCGCGAGGACCAGGCCGAGGCAGTCATCGAGTGCACGCGTCGCTGGCTCGAGCGGCGTGAACCACTGCTCGATGAGTTCAACCGCGTCGACGTAGGCGAGCATGGGGGTATCGAGTTCTGCCGCTGCGACCGATCGACGATGCTCCGCCACGCTCAGCCTCCGATTCTTGACATGACTCGAACCGGCTGGCGGAATCCCGCCGCTCCGATCTCATGGCCTCGACCCTTGGCGTGCACCTCAGCCCGAATTAACGCCAGAAGCTCATCGTCACTCGCTCCCGCGCGCATTGGACCACGCAGGTCCAACTCCCCATGGGCGAACAAACAGGTTCGCATCGCTCCGTCCGCAGTGAGGCGAAGGCGATCACACGTTTCGCAGAAGGGCGCTGTCACTGACGCAATCACTCCGATCCCACCCGGCGATCCGTCGGCGAAGGCGAAGAGGCGCGCCGGAGCCGACGATCGGGGTAGCTCGGCGAGGTCGTAGCGATCCTCCACGAGCGCCAAGATCGACACCGCCGGAAACATCTGCTCAGGACTCCATCCGCCTTGCGCTCCGAGCGGCATGTTCTCAATGAAGCGCACCTGACATCCACTCAGTCGAGCGAATTCTACGAAGTCGAGGATCTCGTCGTCATTGGTGCCCGGCATCACCACGCAGTTGATCTTCACAGGAGCAAGGCCAACCGTCATCGCCACCTCGATGCCCTGGAGCACTTGCGCCAGCATGGAGCGACGCGTGATCTCCTCATAGCGATGGCTGAGCAACGAGTCGATACTCACGTTGACCCGGTGGAGGCCAGCATCTTTGAGCTTGCGGGCATTGCGAGCGAGACCAGTCCCGTTCGTCGTCATCGACAGATCCTCGAAGCCGATCAAGCGCAGATCCGACACCAAATCAGCGAGGCGGGCCCGAACCAGCGGCTCGCCACCGGTGAGGCGAACCGATGAGACCCCCACCCCCTTAAACAGTGCCGCAAGCCTGGCGATTTCCTCAAACGTGAGCACCTCTTCAGAGGGGATCCACTCGAGACCCTCCGGAGGCATGCAGTAGGAGCAACGCAGATCACAGCGATCGGTCACCGAGATACGGAGGTCTCGGACCACTCGTCCAAAGGCGTCAACAAGGTCATCGCCCCGGACATGCCGCATCATTTGCTCACCCTAGGTGAGCACGACCGAAGCACGCCGGTCACCACCGCAGCGCCGCTCACGGTTCGCTCGGCTCCCCGGGCGAGCGACGCCAGCTGCCGGAATGGCCGTCGGCCCGCTCCCAGAGAGCTAACTGCTCGATCGACATCGTGCGGTCCAGCGCCTTGCACATGTCATAGATGGTGAGGGCCGCAGCGGCACAGGCCATCATCGCCTCCATCTCGACTCCAGTGCGGTCTTGCGCCCGAACGTCGACCTCGACCTCGATGGACCGTTCGCCGATCGAAAAGTTCACGCTTGTGGCATCAAGCGCGACGAGGCGGCAGCCGGGCAGCATCTCCGCTGCGCGCTTGGCCCCCTGGATGCCGGCGATGCGGGCGGCGGCAAGCACATCACCTTTGGCTATGGCGTTCTTGGCCACTTGCTCGGCCGTCTCCGCTCGCATCTCCACGCGGCAACTCGCTAGCGCCCACCTCTGGTTTGGGACCATCAGTGTGACTCCCCGCATCGACGATCCACGACGTGTCCTGCGTAACCTAGGTCGTGAGGTTGCACATGGTCAGTGTATTGGGCGAGGGCGATCTGCCCCGACCTCGGTGTCGCTTTAGTGTCCGATCTCATTGATCCTCCTCGAGTCGGGTTGGCGAACCGCACGGTCGAACTCCGGAGGGGACGATGCTCACAAAGAGCGCAGTGAGTTCGATCACATTCGGGCCTTCTGCGGAGAACATCGATCGTGCCCGAACCACCTGCCGACTCATCGGGCCGTGAACGCGCGAGTGCTTGAGTGGCTCAATGCCGCCCACCCTGCGGTTGTCGCACTGGTGGAGGCGACCACCTGGATTCGAAGTCGTGCACCTCGGGTCAATCCCCCGATGGTGGCGCTCGTGGCGGAGGTGGGGATCGAAGCGACTACCTCGGCGCTTCGGTTGGTGACCACCACCGCATAAGTCACCGCAAGACTGCCTTCGCTGATCGACCGCCGCCACGATATCGTCACCGCAGCAGAACCAAGAGTGAGCGTGGTCAGCACCGGCGACGAAGGTGAGGAAGCCGGTGTGGCACTCAGCGGACTGCTCGGCGCCGATGGCGTCGATGCCGCCCCCTCGAGCGCCACGACGGTCACCTGATACGTCACGAGATCGGTCAGGCCGCCAAACTTGGCCATCCTCGACCGAGCGCTCGCACGGATGATGGCACTCGCCCCGCCATTCGTCGCAGTGAGCGTCACGACATAACCCTTCACGACACCTCCAGAAATCGGGGGCGGCGCCCACGAACCAGTGATCTGATGAGATCGAGCAACAACTCGGACCGAGGCCGGAGCGGGATACAACAGCGTGGCGCTGACTGCGGTGCTCGGCGACCCTAATCCCGAGGAGGTCAACGCCCTCACGGAAAAGACGTAGCTCGCCCCCTCAGTGAGGCCGACAATGGTGCACATCGTGGTCGCAGTCGTACAGGTGGCCCCTCCTGGCGATGCCGTAGCGATGTAGCTCGTGATCGGCATGCCACCCGTGGACGCTGGAGCGGTCCAACTCACGGCTGCTGAGCCGACAGCGGGCGTCGCGGTCACCCCCTGAGGAGCATCCGACGTCGTGGCGGGCGTCACGGGACCCTCAACGGTACTCATGACCCCATCCCCAACGGCATTGGTGTTCGCCACGTACACCGTCACCGCCACACCATTGGTCAACCCAGTGATCGTGCATGGCGAAGCCGAACATCGAGACGATGCCAGCAAGGTTCCGGCGCTCTCGACCGTCACCAGCGTCGAGGTGATGGGGGTGCCGCTCGGTTCACCATCGGACCAGCTGACGCTGAGCTGGGCATTGCCGGCGGTGAGTGAGGTGATCGTCGGCGCAGTCGGCACTCCGATCGGCGTGACCGCAGGTGAGACCGGAGAGGAGAAGCTCGATCCCGATGCATTCGACGCCGTGACCGTGAAGGTCGTTGAGACGCCGTCGATGAGCCCTTGAACCGCGCAACTGGTTGTGACCGTGCTGCATGTTTGTCCACCAGGTTGCGCGACCACCAGATATCCCGAGATCGCACTCCCTCCCAGATTCTGCGGCGCCGTCCAATGCACCACCGCTGCGCGGTCACCAACGGTCACCTCGGGAGCGCTCGGTGCCTGCGGGGCCGTCGAGACCGTCGCTCGGGCGATGAAGAGATCCAAGTTGTGGCCCACGCCATCTGGATTGTCTCCCGTTGAGTTCGAGTTGTCAGCCCAGACCGGCAGCAGGATCCCCGCCGAGTACGCCAGGCCGGTGTAATCGCCGAGGTCTGTCATCCGCACTGGCCGAGTCGGGATAGCACCCAAGGCGTTCGTCGTTCCCGCCGAGAAGGCCAAGGGCGATGACCAGGTCGCCCCCCCATCGCAACTGATCGATCCGATGTAGGACACCGAAGTCTTGGTGAGATCAGCTCCCGTGTCGTACCAGCTTGCGGCCAGACAGCCAGTGGACTGATCGAGGGCGAATCCAGGCAGGAGCCTGGTTGGTCCGGCTCCCGGTGAGACCTGAATACCGGTCGACCATGTCAGCCCCTGGTCATCAGACCACCTGACCATGAGTACCGATTGTGTGGCGTCATTGTTGGCAGCGTCGAGGTACTCGAGGTACAGGCGACCTTGGTGGGGGCCGCCGCTGTTGTCCCAGGCCAGGTGTGCCTCGGAGTCGAAGCCCCAGTGAGGCACGGATGGGGCCATCGTGAAGCCACTGATGCCCGTCGTGCTGGCGACGACCGCCGACCCAAAGGTCTGAGGACCGAGACCATCGGGATCGACCGCGACTTGGACCAGGCCGCTCTCGTTGACAGCAGAGCCATTCGGTCCGAAGGCGACCGCAACTTGGCCAAGTGGACCGATGGCGATGTCGCCGAAGCTCTGCCCATTGTCCACCGGTGCCACCACCGGACTACTGAAGGAACCCACCGCTCCGAGGCCCGTGACCGAAGCGCCCGAAACAAGATTGAGGCCACCTCGGTTGTAGGTGACCCAGACCGATCCCGGGCCCGTCGAGACGACCGGTTGATCGGTGTGAGAGTTCAGGGCTCGCGTGACTGACCACGTCTGCCCTCCATCGGAGGAAAGGGCGAAGACGGTATAGGTGAATGCCCCGGTGGACAGATAGACCAAGAAGAGGTTCCCGAAGGAGTCGAAGGCCACCGAAGTATTTCCCCACGCCGAAGGGAGCCCCCCAGTCAAGATTGATCCACCGACCACTTGGCGCACCCACGAGACTCCGCCATCAGTCGAGCGGGCTTCGATGAGATTCCCCGCCTCATCTCGCCCGATTGAGAAGGCCCGCTGAGTGTTCGAGGGGTCGATGGCGATCGAACCCTCCATCTGGTTGCCGGGCGCTTGACTGATGTTCTCGATCGACTGCACGTTGATCGACGGACTCGCCATCACAGAGCTGGCACTCGCACTCGACGACGCGGTGACCGAGATCACTAATCCGATGCCGACCGACATGGTTGCGGTCACCCGGGCCAGCCTGGAGGTGAAGCGGGCCATGACCTGAAGGTACCGGTACCGTTCCGTCAATTGGCGACCTATGAGGGAACTCTCATGCGCCTCTTATACAGGCAGCTCCATCGGTGGGGCCCTTCAATCAATCCATCACTGGGTAGCGACGAACCACCGATCCGCATTGAGCACGACACCCCTGAGTGATTCACCCCGGGGTGTCGTGGAGGTTCATTCCCTTGACCATGTTGAGCCATAGCAAGCGATACCTGCTCCTCCCCAGCGATGCGTGAGCGAGCAGTGACCATGTTCGTCGAGCACTGATCGGAGTTTCCTTCTGAGTGGGCGACGATGGTGGCGATCGCAGGCATACTCGGCACGATGCCCGAGTCGCCGACCTACTGGCTCCGACAGGTTGAAGTTGGCTGGAGTTGACCCGCAGAGGCCTCACCACCGATGAGAAGGCAAGCCTCAAGGCCATCGAGAAGGTGGTCCGTGAGCACCACCAAGCCAACGAGGTGGCGATCTTGAAGGCAGCGTCGGTGTTCATCACCACCGAGTTCGACGGTTGAACGAAGAAGACGTGCGCTTCGCCTAAGCGAACTGTGCCACCTCGGGAGTCGAGCCGATCTTTGAGAGCCCTGCAGGTCGCTCCCTGCACCTCTTCCGCAGCGAACTTGAGGCCGAGATCAGGCCGATGACTTTGCGCAGAGGATCCGGTTCAAGTATTTCGGGTCTTTTTCGCTACACCCTCGTTGTGGGGCCGGTCGGGCTCGAACCGACGACCGAGGGATTATGAGTCCCCTGCTCTGACCAACTGAGCTACGGCCCCAATGCCGTACTGCTACTAATGAATTTCTGTGTTTCCTGTCTGCGCGCCAACAGTGCGCTTGCCAACAATGCGTCAACTCCCCGTAAATTTCTGAGATTTCTTGCTCTCAGAGTGTGCGTCCAGAGAAATCTGAGATTCCCCAGAAACAGTGGACACGGTTCATACAGCGGTGGTGCCTTCATCCAACGTTAGTTCGTGTGCAGTGGGACTGACCTTGCTGATCGTCAAGAATCGACGATTGGAAACGCTGATCGGAAGCAGCCACACCCAGCAGCAACCTGCAAGAAGCAGGTCATGCCTCGAGATCCACGTTGGCGTTTCCCCGACCGATGCCGATCGCTGGTCCTATCCGGTGATCGGGGAGCGGCCGTCAGTGGGGCAGGACAAAGAGATCGGAGGTCAATTCAGCGACAGATCGAACCCCGATGAGCGCCATCGTTCGATCAAAATCCTCGACGATGAGGTTCAAGGCATGGGTCACTCCCTTGT
>CAIUMH010000040.1 GCA_903900235.1 uncultured Actinomycetes bacterium | reverse complement strand
GCTGGAGGAACATCGGATCTCGTGAGGGGCGGTGCATCTTGTTGGAGGACCCGCACCAGCATTGCGCCGGGATGTCCATCCTCCGCTCCGTCGAACGGACCGCGACCCTCCAGTAAGACGTAGAGCGACGATGCAAACGAGTAGAGGTCGGCTGATTCGCCTGCACGGGCTCCATGGAGGACCTCAGGTGCGACGTGAGACGGCGAGAACCCCATCACCGAGCGAGACGATGTGACGCCCCCGATGGCTGAAATGCCGAAATCGGCCAATACCGCCTGATCGGCATCGTCGATCAACATGTTCTCGGGCTTCACATCTCGATGGATCACTCCCGCCGCATGGGTTGCAGCCAGAGCCGTTCCTATCCGACGAGCAATGCCGACCACCTCGTCGACCTCGAGTGGACCCGAGGCCCGCACTCGGCCAGCCAATGAACCCTTTGGGTAGTACTGCATCACCAGATAAGGCGCACCATCGGATAGCAACCCCGCCGAATAAAAGGCCGCAATACCTTGTTGCGAGCTCAACTTGCCGATCGCCTTGCACTCTTTTTCGAACACCCGCTGGGCCTGATCATCGGTGATCTGACCTTGGTAGACCTTGACGGCTACCTGGCGGTCGAACGGGGCCTGAAGTGCGAGGTAGACGGTCGCCGACCCTCCGCGCCCGATCACCCGGTCGAAGGTAAATCCATCCAACTCAGGCAGTGCCATCAGAAATACCTTCCTTCAATGACGACTGGGCGTTGCCCCGTATCTCTAGTCGCCGATTCCCCCAGGGACCGGATCAATGACGCTACGCCACCGCAAGTGGTGCCGCCATCCATCCCTCGGGACTGTGACTTGCCAGTCTCAAGAGGCCATGTGCCCTAACGAATTGCGACGCCCTGGAGTGAACGTGGAGGAGGACCAGGAGGTGAACGTGGACGCAGTGCAGTGGCTCCGCACGATGGCTGAACGAGGCCACGATGTCGATGAGGTCGGCCAGATCGCCGCAGTGGTCGGCCAGATCGCTCAGCGGGCAGGTGGCCCCGAGTGGCGGGACTGGCACCCGGAGGAATCCTCGCTGATGTGAGCTCCTCGAGGTCGACGCCGATGGCGGGGGAGTAGGGGACGTTTCCCCTGCTAGATGGCCCATTCTGTCCGCAAAATGGCTCCGTGGGCTGAAGGTTGCTTACGCCCCTTCGACACCAACGATTGCCTTCAGGTACCTGTTTGGCTTGTCGCGATCCTCGCCAAGCCAGAATCGTTCAGGAGTTGGACAGGGGTCCGATCCAGATTTCGCGGCTCTCCAACCCGTCGGGGTGATCGTCCATCACCCTTCTGATGGCATCGGTCAGAGCGGAGGATGCCGAGCGGGTGCGAGTACGGGCAGACGGCACCAGGATGAGGCCACCGTGGATCCGACCCTGGGCAAGGCGGGATGCAGCAAGCGGCCGGAAATCCTTGATGTTGTTGGTCACGACGGAGCGTCCTTCACCGGTCGCTATGTCAAGAATCTGCGAGTCGCTTCTGCCGATCAGATCAAGACGGTCGACGACCGCTACGACGTCGTAACCGGCTCCTCGTAGCAGCGCTGCGATCTGAGGGGAGAGATGTTCGTCCAGCAAGGCTTTCACGGATGAAGCGCGCGTTGGCCTGCGACGGCAGCGGCGTACCCGCGTTCGTACTCGGACTCGTTGTTGGCGATCTCGAGGTCGATCTCTTCGTGGAACTCGCCGTAGTACGTAACGGCCGCATCAACTAATCCGACAGGGATCTGGAGGTACTCCGCGGCAAGCCTGACAGAGCCTTCGTTGTCCCGCACCGTTGCAATGACCTCCCAGGCATCGAGTCCGCGTCCCACCAAGCCAGCTCGTCGCCCGCTCGGACCATCGAGGAAGTGGATCAGTGGGTGCATGTCGTGCCGCAACCCTTCTTCGACGTAACGCTGCGCAAGGGTCCGCTCCGGTATCTGAGCGCGAATTGAGCGTTCGCTCAGTCGGTCTTTCGTTCCAGGTGTCAATCGGAGGGTGTAGTGGTCGCCCATGCCTCCAATGTACCTCGACGTGTCACGATGTGCCACGGCGAGGTTTGAGTCGAGTCGACGCGTCAGCCTCGTTTCGTGTCGGGTGCATCATCACCGCAAGACCAAGGGTGGTGTCGTGGCGGTCCTCGGCTTGATGGTGCGGTGCAGCACCAGGCGGAGGGTTGTCGTAATCCGCGAGCACAGTCCATTTAGCACTAACCGGGAGGTTCCACCATGGCCAAGCGTCATTGTGGGAACTCTCCCCCTGGGCAGGGTCGGAGCAGCCCTTCGAGGCGGCCCCTTTCGACGACCGTGGATCTGTCCGAGCCTGCCAATTCCCCTAAGGTTGACACCTCAGAGCGGTAACCGACGGGCCCATGATTGCCTGGGGCCCACCCCGCAGACCGCCAAATGGGACGACAAGCCAAGGACACCATGACCACTGAACACGCAGACCTGTACAACCGCCACCAGGCCGTCCTGCCTACCTGGCTGTCGCTCTACTACGACCAGCCCATCGAGTTCGTCGACGGCTCCGG
>CAIUMH010000039.1 GCA_903900235.1 uncultured Actinomycetes bacterium | reverse complement strand
GCGTGGGCCGGCATCGCCCGGACCGGACTCGCCTTCACCGAGTCGCTCTATGAGCGGGAACGGTTCGAAGAGGTGCTCCACGTGGCGGCCGACATCAAGGCGGCGGTGGAAGAAGGCAACCACGATGCCGTCGATGTCCACGGCCAGGTCGAGGAGTGGCTGGGCTCGGTCGGCAGTGGCGTACCGGGATACGTCACCCCCAAGGTCGCGGTCGGGGCCGTGGTCGGCAATGACAAGGGCGAGATCCTGCTGGTCCAGCGAGCCGACTCGGGAGTCTGGTTGTACCCCACCGGCTGGGCCGACGTCGGCTATTCGGCCGCCGAAGTGGTGGTCAAGGAAGTGGCCGAGGAGACCGGCATCGAAGTCGAAGTCATCCGCCTGGTCGCCGTGCTCGACGGCCTGCGGGTGGGTATGAGCCAGATTCCCCTCTACTCCCTGGTGTTCCAGTGTCGGCCGGTCGGCGGCGAGTTGCGGGCCCACCCCCTCGAGTGTGCCGACGTAGGTTGGTTCGCCCCCGACCAACTCCCCTATCCGCTGGCCGGCCTCAACCTCTGGGGGGACGCCGTCTTCTCGGCCTTGCGGGGCGAACCGGTCGACGTGGTCTACAACAACGTCCGCCAGCCCATCTGGCGGGGCAACCCCGAGCACACCTGACGGAGCCGGTTTCCGTATTTTCGACCCGGTCGTGGCAAGTCGTAACTCGTCACAAGCCCGGGATGTCTCCCCGTTGGTCACTACACTCGCCGGAATGAGCGCCCCTGACGACTTCGCCCGTTCCGCCGCCATTGCGGGTGTCTCGGTCCCACTCCCCGAGGGCTACTCGATCGCCGAGGCCACCGACGTCACCGACGAACTGGTGGAAGCCTTCAGGGTCCTGACACCCCAACTCTCCTCGTCGTCTCCGGCCCCCGACCGGGTGGCGTTGGAGGAGATCGTGGCGTCACCGGCCACGGTGTTGCTGGTGGCCCGGAATCCCGACGGTCGGATCGTCGGCTCCATGACACTCGCCCTGTTCCGACTGCCCACCGGCCTCAGGGCATGGGTGGAAGACGTGGTGGTCGACGACTCCACCCGGGGATCCGGCATCGGCGGTGCCCTGGTCATGACGGCCGTGGCCCACGCCGGCAACGTAGGGGCCAAGACGGTGGACCTGACATCACGACCCAGTCGGGAAGCGGCCAACCGGCTCTACGTCAGACTCGGTTTTTCCCTCCGGGAGACCAATGTCTATAGATTTTCGTTGGAGGGCTGACCAGCTGACCTGAGCTCCCGACCGTTGTGGGGCGGTGAAGGTTCGAGAGCTGATCACGGTCTTGGAACGGAACGGATGGAGGCAAGTCCGTCAACGGGGCAGTCATCGTCAGTTCGTGCATCCAGTTCGGCCGGGCCGATTGACGGTGTCCGGCTCGATGGGCAAAGACGTACCATTGGGCTTGCTCCGAGAGATTTGGAAGCAAGCCGGTTTGAGAGGCAGGCCGCGATGACTACCTACACGATCATCATCGAGGATGCCGGACCGAATCTTGCTGCCTACGTGCCTGATCTACCGGGATGCATCGGTGTCGCTGACACCGTGGATGAGCTCACCGAAATGATGCGTGAGGCTATTGAGTTTCACATCGAAGGACTTCGACTCAGTGGAGAAGAGGTACCAGCACCTTCGACCACGGCAGCAGCGGTCAGCATCAGCACGTAAGGGGCCTGAGTCGCCGGATCTACTCGGCGCTCTTGGTGTGTGGCGGGTTCCTTCGCCGGCCATCAACTGCTGGACTGTTCACGTCCTTGAATCGGGGGGCTCCTGGTTCGAGACCCAAGCGAACCCCATTCGCAGAGTGCAGAACGAATACGCTGATTACTGGAAATGGCGAAGGACGGCCGTTCGTCACACAGATCGATCACCTGTACGAACGGTATGACCACCCCAAGGAGAGCGCAATGAGCACGATGACCTTCGGGACCCACGAAGTCCGCAGGGCCCACGTTGCAACGATGCGGCTGGTGGCTACCGCGCTCGAGTCACGGCCCTTCGACGGACCCGAATCCGACTTGGTGCGTATGTTCGCTGGGTTGATCGGCTGCGCGGGGTGTCATGGCTTTGAAGAATCGTTGGATTTCTCTGACCTGCTTGGCGTATCGAGCCCTTGGGCGACGATCGAGGAGGCAATCGCCGAGATTGGATCGTTGCTTGCGAATCAGGCAGAGCGGATCGACGCCGTCAACGCCGGACAGCTCGTGGCGATGTTTGCCGAAGAGCCCGATCGAGAAGCACTCGAAGCGGCCAGGGAGATCGCCCGAGGACTCGGCTGCGACGACACGCTGATCGAGATGGTGCTGGCGGTGGCCAACGAGAGCGCGGCGACGGCTAAGGCGGATCTCTTCCGGCGATTCCTCTCCGAGCGCATCGATGTCGAAGCCGAGACGATCCGCCAGCACATGGATCGCCATGACTTGGCTTCGATTACCCGTCCCCCGACGATCGAGCGATATCACCGGCTCATCGCTGAGGCACCGCCTGGTTCGCTTGGCGCAGAAATGAGGCGGTTCTATGACGATGCCAGCTTTGACATCCCCGGCGCCCCCGGCGTGCCTCTGCCGGTGGAGTTCCTCGGCTCTCATGATGTCCATCACGTGCTGGCGGCCTACGACACCTCGGCACAAGGAGAGGCCTACACCGCCGTGTTCAATGCTGGGAACTCCTCGGCCGGCATCGGCTGGCTGACCGTGGTCCTCCTGCAGTGGCACCAGGGCATCAAGCTTGGTGTCTTCCCCGAGGGTCACTCCCATCTCGATCCGGCCATGGTGGCTGACGCAGTGCTTCGGGGGAATCAGACATCGACCGATGTCTATGACGCGCACTGGGATTGGATGGCACTGCTGTCAGAACCTCTCGACGAGGTCCGGGCCTCGCTCGGCATTCCCGCTGGCGGTCAGGTGGTTGCAGGAGGGCACTGGGGTCCCTGACGATCAGGGAATCATTCGACTAGCGCTGCACCGATAGGAGCACCGTTCGGGATTTGCAAGCGAGTCGCCGTCCGCTCGTTCCAACGCGAGCCGATGCCCCAATCCCGCCACCGGGCGAGGTGCTGCGTGTGGAGGCCAAGAATCGCTCGGGTCTCAACACCACGGTTGCGATTTGCTACCTGTTCATGCGGCCGAAGGTGACGGGGAGCTCGATCCTGCGGGCTGCGGGAAGAGCCTTCCTCGGGCCAGCAACATCAGTGTTCCGCCGCAGAGAACGACGATGGCCACATTGGCGATGATGAAGGCGGCCATGGAGAGCCATCCGAAGAACCCACCCACGCCACGGGCATGCATCAGGACGAGATCGAAGGCCAGCGACGTCACCCCGAAGCTGTAGGCCCAATAGGAAGGGGCGAAGGGTTGGTCGGCCACGACCCCAGGCAGCGAGCGCGCCAGTACGAGAAAGACGAAAATTCCGTAGCCGACCAGTGCGAGTGCAAGGTCATTGGGTCGGCCCGGGGCAATGAAGAGATACGCCTCACATCCCACGACCGGCGGCGCGAGAAGGATTCCGACAGTGGGCCGTAGCGGTGCATCGACATGACGGTCGAACGACATGCGGAATCCGATCTGAGATTCGAGCATGAGCCAACTCAGGGCTCCCGCGCCCAGAAACAGCAGCCCAAGGACGC